>JAUNNW010000030.1 GCA_030531285.1 Synergistaceae bacterium
CGCAGCAGTGAAACAAGATTCCTTTCGCTGCCGGTAAGCTTAAGCCTGACTGCGGCGTTCCCTTTGTGCCTTGCAAGCACGTCCACAAAACGCCTGAAGAACACTTCGTCTGCCGGAAGTTTGTCTTCGTCAAGCACAACGGTAAAATGCCGCGCCAGTTTTTCTTTGTAGTCCTGCTCCGTATAAATTTCGTCCGCAAGCACGGAAACGCCTCTGTCTTCCTTAGGCTGTCCCTTGACTATATAGAGTTCGCCAAGAACAAGAAACGGCTTGTAGACCGCCCATACTTTATGGAACAACACAACCTCAAGTTTTGTAACCGCGTCTTCGAGAGTAATTATACCCATCGGGTCGCCTTTTTTCGTGAAGCGTTCCTTGCTGGAAGAAAGCAGTCCTGCCGTTATCAGCGGCTCTTTTGACGTCTGCCACTGTCCGGCGTTTTTCAGCGGACAGGTAACGTACGGTGCCACAACGTTTTCAAATTTGTCAAACGGATGCCCTGAAATGTAAAGCCCCGTGCTTTCCTTTTCATATTCAAGCTTTTCCCGCAGCGAAAAATCCTCTGTTTCTACAAGCTGCGGAATATCTGCTTCATCGTCAAGTCCGGCGAAAAGACTGCCTTGATTGCTATCCTGATTCTGCCGAACGGCAACGTCCATAAAGGGCTGCACGGATTTGAGAACGCTTGCCCTGTTCGGCTCAAGACTGTCAAACGCGCCTGCCTTGGCAAGACTTTCGACAACCCCCTTGTTCACCTGACCGTTTGAAACGCGTTTGCAAAAATCCCAGAACGATTTGAAGTTTCCGTCTTCGCTGCGGGCGGCAACTATGCTCGCCACAGCTTTATCGCCTGCTTTGGCTATACCTGAAAGTCCGAGGCGTATGATGCCGTTGACGGCGGAAAATTCTTCCATTGATTCGTTTATGTCAGGCGGAAGAACCTTATATCCGTCATCGCGAACCCTGCGTATATAATTTCCGAGCTCCTCCATGCCTGATCCGATTACGCTCGTCAGGTAAGAGGCAAGGAACTCCGCCGGATAATGCGCTTTCAGCCACGCCGTACGGTAGCTTATAAGCGCGTAGGCGACAGAATGCGATTTATTAAAGCCGTAACCGGCAAATTTTTCTATTTTGTCAAAAATATCGTTTGCCTGAGCGGCTGTAACGTTGTTCTTTGTCGCACCGGCAACGAATTTGTCACGCTGCTCTGCCATAACCTCTTTCTTTTTCTTTCCCATTGCCTTGCGGAGCTTGTCTGCCTGGCCGAGTGTATAGCCCGCAAGTATGGATGCGCTCTGCATAACCTGCTCTTGGTAGAGCATAACACCGTAGGTTTCTTTCATGCATTTTTCAAGCGCAGGATGGAAATACTGTATTTTTTCCTCGTTGTGCTTGCGCCTGACATAGGATTCAACCATTCCGCTCTCAAGAGGTCCGGGGCGGTACATAGCCACAAGAGCAACCATATCCTCAAAGCAGTCAGGCTTCAGCCTTTTTATAAGCTCTGTCATTCCTGCCGATTCAAGCTGGAATACGCCGAGTGTATCGCCTCTCTGCAGCATCTTGAAAGTATCTTCATCGTCAAGCGGAATTTCCGTTATATCTATGTTTCCCTTGTTGTTGCGTTCTATGTTGCGCAACGCTCCCTGTATCATTGAAAGGGTTTTCAGACCGAGAAAGTCCATCTTGACAAGCCCGAGCTGTGCTACAGGGTCCATTGAATACTGCGTTACTATCTGTTCCCTGTTCTGTTTGTCAAACTTTCTGAGCGGAACCATATCTATAAGCGGCTTCGGGGTAATAACCACTCCAGCCGCGTGCTGTCCGCAGTGTCTTGCAAGCCCTACTATCGGTGAAGCGAAGTCCAGCAGACGCTTTACCTTAGGGTCATTGTCGTACAGCTGTTTAAGATCGGGCACCATATTTATCGCTTCAGGTATCGTTTTGATACCTGTTTTCAGCGTATTAGGTATAAGTTTCGTAACCTTGCGCACGTCCGGAACAGGCATATCCAAAGCTCTGCCTACGTCCGTTATTGCCGCGCGTATCATCATACGGTCAAACGTTATAATCTGCGCCACGTGATCCTTGCCGTACTTCTGTACAACATAGGCAATAAGTTCTTCGCGCTGTTTGTCCGAAACGTCGGTATCAATATCGGGCATGCTTATGCGTTCAGGATTGAGAAAACGCTCAAACAGCAGATCAAAACGCAGCGGGTCAAGCTCAGTAATACCCAAAGACCACGCAACAAGCGAACCTGCGGCACTTCCCCTGCCGGGCCCGATTGGAATCCCCCTTGACTTGCATGCCATAATAATATCGGAAACTATAAGGAAATATCCGGGGAAATCCATGCGCTCTATTACGCTCAGTTCATAATCCAGCCTTTTTTGATATTCTTCCGGAACACTGTCGGTTTTCAGTTGCCTGTGCAAGCCTTCATTGGCAAGTTTTTTCAGATGTGAGTTAAGCGTTTCTCCCTCAGGTATCGGAAATTCGGGCAGATAATAATGCCCTGTGTCGTATTCAAGCTTCACGTTGCAGCGGTCAGCAATTTCCTGAGTGTTAATCAGCGCCTCAGGCAGTTCGCTGCCGAATATGTCCCACATTTCCTCCGGACTGCGGAAATAATAATCGTCCCCTGTAAATTTATAGCGGTTAGGATTGTCAACGCTGCTGTTCGTACCTATGCAGAGAAGCACATCATGCCATTTCGCGTCCTCGCGGTTGAGATAATGTGCGTCATTTGTCGCAATAAGCGGAAAATTGTGTTCGCGGGCTATTTTGACAAGCGCCTTGTTGACTATTGCCTGCTTAGGAATGCTGTTATGCTGAAGTTCAAGGAAGAAATTTCCATCGCCGAGAATATCGCGGTACATTTCGGCACATGCAACAGCACTTTTTTCATCGCCGGAAAGTATAAACTGCGGTATCTCGCCCGCAAGACATGCGGAAGATGCTATCAGCCCCTTGTGATATTTTGCAAGCAGTTCATGGTCTATTCTCGGCTTGTAATAGAAGCCGTAGGTATTCGCTATCGACACGAGCGTCATAAGGTTATGATAGCCTTCTTCGTTTTCGGCAAGCAGAACAAGGTGGTTATTCTTGCGTTTTCCTTCCTGACAGAGATGCCCTTCAGGGTCAACGTAAAGTTCGCAGCCCATAATCGGCTTCACTCCGGCCTTGTTGCATTCCAGATAGAGGTCAACGCAGCCGTACATCACACCGTGGTCTGTAAGAGCAAGCGCATTCATACCGAATTCAGCGGCACGCTTTGCAAGATCGGGGCATTTATTGGCCCCGTCAAGCAGACTGTATTCGCTGTGTACGTGCAGATGCACGAACGGTTTGTCTGTCATTTAACTGTCGCTCTCCGAAACGTCGGATACATTTTCTTCTTCAACGTAAAGTACTTCCGCCCCGACAAGCTTAAGCATACGGTCTATGGAAGTATCTGCACGAACGTTTTCCGAAACGGCCGCGACCGGTTCGGAGGCAGTTCTGTCTGCTGCATCGGAAACAAAAACGGGCTTTTTGGCAATCTCAGGAACCGGCGGTTCATCGTTATTGTGCGCCGGAGCAAAACCGAACACGCTGCAGACAGCCTTGTCAAGCATTGCCTGTTTTTCCGCGTTTTTCAGTATATTTTCGTTTCTGCCGTTTCTGACAAAAACAAGCTTCCACGAATCACCGTTTTTAACTATCTCTGCGTCAAGCAGAGCCGCGCAGAGCAGCAGCTTGTCTTCGGAAAACGCCTCTGCAAGCTTTGAGAAAATTCCTCCGAGCTTTTCGCAAAGAGCGGAAGCATCGTATGCCTCATCCTCAGACGGCTTGGCAAACGGCATCGGGTAGGGAAGAACATCGTCGTTAACCGTCTGCTGTCGGACGTTAGTCTCTGTTTTAATTTCTATTGTATTCGCTATTTGCGTTTCTTCGTTGCCTGTTCTGACTTCCTCGTTCTTTTTTATCTGTTCTTCTTTAGTTGTTCTTCGTTCTTCATTCTCTCTTACCGGTTTTTCGTTCTGCGTTATGCGTTCTTCGTTCTCACTTATTCCGCCAAGGCCGAGCAGGATAAGACCTGAAAAAATTTCTGTTTTCATTCCGTACTTTGCACGCGGCATAAGTTTATTGCAGAACATACAGGCAGCCTTAAGCTGTGCGCTCGTCCAGTTCGCGGCTTCACTGCGAACGTAGGTATGCTCCGCTTCGGAAGCCTCAATTGCGTTAAAGCTGTTTTCGCCCCAAAGCGAGAACATCCACAAATCCCTGTACAGGTTAAATAAAGCTTCCGCAAATGTTTCAACGGACACGCCGCGGCTGAAAATCTCATGCAGGCGTTTTGCCGCCGTTTCAGGTTCCGTGCGCAGCTCTGTAACAAGCAGTTCAAGTTCTGTTCTGCTGCTCCCGCCGAGCAGTCCTTTCAGGCTTTCGACTGTAAGAGAACCTCCGCCTATGGCAACAGCCTGCTCCGTAATCGACAATGCGTCACGGAGAGCTCCGTCAGCCTGACGCGCGATTTCCCACACGGCTTCTCCTTCAGCCTCAATGCCCTCTTTCTCGCAGATGTAAGAAATTCTTTTTACAAGATCAGACATCGAAATTCTGTGAAACGGAATATGCTGGCAACGTGAGCGTATCGTAACGGGTACTTTGTTCGGCTCAGTCGTAGCAAGCATGAAAACAACGTTTGAGGGCGGCTCTTCAAGCGTTTTAAGCAGCGCGTTAAAAGCCTGCTCCGTAAGCATGTGCACTTCGTCTATGATATATATCTTGTAGACTGCGTTAAGCGGCTTAAGATTGACACGCGATTTCAAATCGCGAATCTCGTTTATGCCGCGGTTGGACGCTCCGTCTATTTCAATTACGTCAAGATGTTCGCCTGCGGCTATTGACACACAGTTTGCGCACTCGCAGCACGGCTCGCTGTTTTCTTTCGGGGAAAGGCAGTTTAGAGCCTTGGCAAGTATACGCGCAACAGATGTCTTTCCGCAGCCTCTCGGACCAGAAAAAAGATATGCGTGGCCTATTCTGTTTTCGTTAAGTGACTGCTGAAGCACGGCTACAGCCGCCGACTGTCCTACGACGTCGGAAAAATTCTGCGGTCTGTAGCGTCTGTACAACGAAACATACATGAGACACTCCTCCCCTGCTATATTATTTTAACAGGAAAAAATACTTTTGGGCTTTAAAAATTCATACAAATATTACGTTTAAATTCCGATGCCGTTTAATAGCAGACCTGGCGCGATAAAAACAGCATATCATATACTTTTAGGGAATGAACTTACAGAAAATAATCGGTAAACGGATTTCTGCCGCGCAGTTCTATAAGGTGGGCATTCACAGTATCCCGTATCTGCTGAAGCGACGGAGCGCCCTCAGGCAGTTCTCTGGCGTAGATAATCGCAGAACCGAGAACGACAAGGGCCTTGCCAATCTCCGTATCCATTATGTAAAAGTCAAACGGCGCAAGCTCAAGCTCTATATTGCGTTCAAGCCCGGACTTGAGGCGTTGCAGAAATTCTTCATTGGAAACAGTCATGGGAAGCGTTACGATATTGATTCCGTCAACATTAAGGTAAAGCTTTGCAAGCGGCAGCGACTCTTTTATCTCAAATTGCAGGACAGAATCAATTTTCTTTCTCTCAACGCGTATTCCGCGACTTTTCATATACGCAAGGGCTGAGGCAATGCGTTCATCTTCTTCGGGGTGCGTCTGATAAATGCCAAGCTGTGAATAGGAACGGGTGCGTATGGTTTCTTCTTTAAGCAGTTCCATAAGAACAAGCATTGCCGAAGGGTTATAGCCGGCATTGTAAAGTGCCTCTATACCGCGTTCGTCAGCTTCCTTTTCAAGTTCTATCGTGTAGGAATTAACCATAGCTGTCTGAAGAGCACTGGCTACAATGGCTGCCCCTGCCCCCGCCCCAGCTACCGCCGCTAAAATTCCGGCTATTGAAACGACGTTGAGTTTGGAATTTTTCGCTGTCTGAACAAGCACGTGAGCCCTGTCCGCATGGACAAATTCGTGCGCAAGCACTGCGGCAATCTCGTCATCGGTTTTAAGCGCGTTAAGCATTCCCGTGGTAATGTACGTGTAGCCGCCCGGAAGCGAAAAAGCGTTCTTCTCGTCCGCCTTAAGAACACGCACCTCATAATGAAGCAAGCGGGACATCTGCGGTATGAGGCGGTTGGCTATACGAGCAAGCTTCTTTTCAAGCTCAATGTCAACAAGACGCGGCACTGAAGCTTCAACCTCTGCCGTATATTTACGCCCCATTTTGATTTCTTTTTCTATTGTCTTTTCGGTAGGTTCAGGCGATGCAGAGGCATAAACTGGAAGAGCGCAAAAAACAAAAAGAACGGCGGACAAAACCGCTTTTGTACAGCATTTCACCGCCTTCACCTCCTGTTTTCTTCAATTGCCAACTACCTGCATGCTGCATAAATTATACACGAAAACAAGGGACGCAGATAAAAAACGGCTCACTGCATTTCGTTGCGGGATTTTATAGACAATCCAAATTTAATTTTGAAAATTTATTTGTAATATATTTCAATCATTGACAAACATTCATGATTAAGTTGCAAATTATTTTTGGGCAGTTTTTATATCATTTTCCAAATTAAGTGGCGCAATATTCCTGAATAATCTTCAACCTCTTTAAACAATTCAAGACAATCAGGCGCTGCCTCTTTGAGTTTTTGAGACTGCTCATCTCCGGCAGTTTCAAAACCGATATAACCTCCGGCTTTAACAAACAACGGCAGCGTTTCAAAAAGCAGTCTGTAACATTCCAACCCATCTTTTCCTCCGTTCAATGCCGCCTCCGGCTCGTAGTCTATTACGTCTTTCATTAAATTGGGCAGTTCTAATATAGATATATATGGAGGATTTGCAGTTATAAAGTCAAATTGTTTTTTAAATGAAAGTTTTGCCGGATTGCTATTCAATATAAGTTCCAATTTGTTTTCCAACCCGTACAGCGCTCTGTTTTTCTCTGCCCATTCGAGAGCCTTACCACTTGAGTCAACAGCAATACCGCGCAAATCAGCCCTTTCGAGAAGCATTGCAACCGCTATGCAGCCGCTTCCCGTACACCAGTCTGCAAAATAGGCGTTTTTCGGCGCAACTTTAAGCATTTCTTCGACAAGAATTTCAGTTTCAGGACGCGGTATCAGACACCCTTTGCCAACCTTAAAGACATGTCCGTAAAATTCAGCTTCCCCAAGTATATAGGACAACGGCATACGTTGAATTCTCTGCGCTATTGCGTGTTCAATTTCATGCAATTTGTTTGAGGACACATCCGTTTCGGCATGCGTTGTCAGAAACGCTGCCGGAATGTCAAGAAATCTGGACAGGATTGTATCAACAACATACGCAGGTCTTTCGATACCTGCGCATGTAAGTTTCTCTATTGCCGTTTTTCTGTATGTTCCGAGCTTCACTATACTGCGAGAGCCTTCAGTTTTTCAGCCTGTTCAGCCTCAGAAAGGACCCTTATAAGCTCATAGAGGTCGCCGTCAAGAATCTGATCAAGCTTGTACAGCGTAAGGTTTATTCTATGGTCAGAGAGTCTGTTCTGCGGGAAATTGTAGGTGCGTATGCGTTCCGAGCGGTCCCCCGTTCCAACCTGTCCTTTTCTTTCATCAGCGCGCGCATTGTTCTGTTTCTGCATTTCAAGGTCGTAAAGCTTAGTGCGCAGATACTGCATTGCTTTCGCGCGGTTTTTAATCTGCGAGCGCTGATCCTGACAGGTGGTTACAATGCCTGTCGGGATATGGGTAATGCGAACCGCTGAGTCTGTCATGTTAACGTGCTGTCCGCCTGCCCCGCTTGAGCGGTACGTGTCAATTTTCAAATCTTCGGCGCGGATTTCAATTTCAACATCTCCGGCTTCCGGAAGAACTGCGACCGTGGAGGTTGATGTATGGATGCGTCCGCTTGCCTCCGTTTCAGGAACGCGCTGAACACGGTGGACGCCGCTTTCAAATTTCAGGCTGCTGAACGCGCCCTTTCCGTCAACGCGGAAGATAATTTCTTTATATCCCCCTATACCGGTTTCATTTGAAGAAATTATTTCGACAGTCCAACCCTGGCGTTCGGCATAGCGCACGTACATACGGTAAAGGTCGGCCGCAAAGAGAGCCGCTTCATCTCCGCCTGCGCCGCCGCGTATTTCTATTATGACGCTCTTGTCGTCGTTTATGTCTTTCGGAAGAAGCAGAACCTGAATTTCATGTTCAAGCTCCGGTATCTGCTGCTCAAGCGTTTCACATTCCTCTTTCGCAAGCTCTTTCATTTCCTCGTCATCGCCGGAAAGCATCTCCCGCGCTTCGTCAAGCGACTGCTTTGCCTTTTCGTAGCGTATAAAGGCTTCCATAACCGGCTCAAGCTCGGAATGTTTTTTTGCAAGCTGCTGAAGTTCCTCCTGATTGCTCACAACATCAGGATCAGCCATTTTGGTTTCAATTTCCTTGTAACTCTTCTCTATTTCTTCAAGTTTTGCGCGAAGATCCATTTGCTACACCCGCATTTCATCAGTTTTTTTCTTTATTTGTTCCGCTGTTTTCAGCGTTAAGTTTCTTTTTGTTTTCCCATTCCGCACTATTATCCTTTTCCGGATGCAGCGCAAGGTCAAGCGCCTCTATGGCAACCTCAAGCTGATCTTCGGAGGGAACGCGTGTTGTAACATACTGCAAAGTAAGCGCAGGCGCTATGCATACCCTTCCCCAGCCGTCCGATTTTGCAGCCGCACGGATAAATTCGTAGGAAATTCCGATTACCAGCGGAAGCAGAACAACACGGGACAGTACTTTGACCAAAGCGGTATCTACTTTTATGAATGAGAACACCACTATACTCACAAAAACGACTATCAGCAGGAACGACGTACCGCAGCGTCTGTGTATGCGCGAATATTTGGCGACGTTCTCAGGCGTAAGTTCCGCGTAATGCTCATAGGCGTTGATAGTCTTGTGTTCCGCTCCGTGATATTCAAATACTCGGCGCATATCCTTCCAAAGCGATATTACCGCCACGTAGCCGATAAAGACAAACGCTCTGACTATTCCCTCAATACAGTTTCTCCAAACAGCGGAAAGCCCGCAGTGATCGGAAACAAACTCAGAAAGGAACATCGGAAGCGCGATAAAAAGCCCTACTACAAACAACAGCGCAAACAGAACCGATCCTGCAAATTCCCACGGCGAGAAAGTGTCTTCTTCACCGAGGCTGACCTCGGCAGAAATCGAAAGAGCGCTCATTCCAACACGCATCATATCAACCATTGTTGCGCAGCCGCGAATTATGGGCAGTTTCCAAATTGGTTTTTCGAGCCATTTTGATGATAGCCATGATTTAAGCCAGATTTTTCCTTCCGGCTCGCGAACAGCAAGCCCCCAATGCTCGGGGCCCTTCATAAGCACTCCCTCTATAACAGCCTGACCGCCTACGGGTATTCTGCGCTCTCCGGCTTCGGCGGCAAGATTTATCAGTCTGAAAGAATTTACAAATGTTTTGGCGAATTTCAATTTTTAAGCATAGCCTCCATATCGGGATAGGGTTTGCCGCATGAATGAGCCTCAGTGCAGCGCCCCTGTGTGACACAGGACGGGCCGGCAAGTGTAAAGAGCTGCGGCGCCGCCTCTTTGGCAAGCATACACATCTGACGCGCAACCTCGCGGATTTCCCACTGAGCGCGCTTGCAAAGGCGCAAGGCAAAGAAATGGTGAAGCTCGCGCGCGTTCATCGTAACGACTATGCGCGTCTCCATGCCGTGAGGAAGAATAAAACGCGCGTCTTCCTTGGCAATGCCGAGAGCGACAAGCTTTTCATAACATTCGGCAGCCGCCTTTGTCTGCTTATCAAACAACGCGGCGGCTTCAGGAATTGCCTTGATGCTTTCCGGAACTATGCAGAATTGCCCTTCCATGCCTACGTAGCGCTGGCTCTGCTGCGAAAAACTCGCAACTCGGTGGCGTACAAGCTGGTGTGTGGCAACACGGCTGAGACCCTCTATCGCAAAAGTAAAATTTGCGTGTTCAAAGGGTGATGCGTGACCTGATTTGCGCAGACCGTTAAGAAAGCCTGTAATTTTCTCCGAATCCAAATCCTCAAACAGCTCCGCCGCGGTCGATGGACTGTAACAAAGCTTGGCAGCCGCTGCCACCACTTTGGCGGCTTCGGGCGTAGATGCGAGCAACTTCACGTAAATTGCCATAGCGACACTCCCTTTGCAATCGTATTAACGCATATAGTATAGCAAAAAACAAACTAAAAAAACAGAGGAGAGCCAACGCTCTCCCCTGCGGATTTCGAAACTATTTGCTTTCTTCTGTGTTTCTCTGTCCGTAATTGACACCTGCATAGCGCTGGCGGAATTTCTCAAGGCGTCCTGCTTCAATGACTCTGCCTTTCTTGCCTGTATAGAACGGATGGCAGGCGCTGCAAATTGAAACTCTCATATCGCCTATCGTGGAACGCGTTTCAAACGTATTGCCACACGCACAGGTAACTGTGCATTTTTCATACTTGGGATGGATGTCCTTCTTCATCTCTGTTACACCTCCGGAACTTTGTTACCAACATACGGTCAAAGATTATACCGTGCTTTTTTAAAAAAAGCAACAACTTTTTTTGTGGTTATGCAACTACCAGTGTATGTTTACAATACATATGTTACAAAAAGGGGAAAAGAGATTGAAAAGACTAAAGGTATTATGACCGGCAGGGAGTTTATAGCGTAAATCAAGGATTAAGGTATACGGAAATACCGTCAGCTGTTATAGTAAGTTCTCGCTTCAATCAAACAAGGAGGTATTCCCGTATGGCAAATACAGTATCACAAACTATGCTCTTTAGACAAGCTCTTGTTAAGTATGCTTTGAAATATGGCGTAACCGCGGCAGCCGTCAAGTACAGGGTAAACAGACAGTATGTTTATCGCTGGAAGAAACGTTACGATGGTTCTTTGGATTCTTTGCGTGACAGGTCAAGAAGACCTTTGCATCATCCCAATGAACATACCCCGCAGGAACTGCGTCTCATTAGCAATATGTATAAGCGCAATAAGACTACAGGTCTTGTCGTGTTTTGGGTTAAACTGCGTTGCAGAGGCTATCGCCGCTCTATTTCTTCTCTTTACAGAGTTTTGCGCCGTATTGGTGCCGTACGTGTTAAACTGCCTAATCCCAAGCTTCCTTCAGCTAAGGTTTATGAGCAGATGACTTATCCCGGGCAGAGGGTACAGATTGATGTTAAGATTGTTCCTTCCATTTGTCTTACCGGCAGCGTAAAGGGCAAGCGTTTGGTTCAGTATACTGCAATAGATGAGTTTTCCAGAATACGGTATCTTGAAGCTTTTAAGGAACAATCTACTTTGTCTTCCGCATTGTTTCTGAAGCATCTGACAGAACGTTTCAAGTTTAAAATAGAGTGTGTGCAGACAGACAACGGTACTGAATTTACAAACAGGTTTATTGCGGCTAAGAATAAACCAACCTTGTTTGAAATTACTGCTAAAAAGCTTGGCATAGTTCATAAATTAATACGTCCGTATACTCCGAGACATAACGGAAAGGTGGAGAGATCGCACAGAAAGGATAACGAATATTTTTATGCCACTCACAGATTTTATTCTTTCGAGGATTTTGCTAAACAGCTGGCTGTTCATAACCGTAAATACAATAACTTCCCCATGAGACCTCTTGGCTGGAAATCCCATAGGGAAATTTTATCTTCTTACTCCGCTTGCTCAACTTTGTAACATATGTTTGACAAACCCACATTTTTCCAAACTTTTTACAATAAAAGCAATGTTGGCAGTATAAGGTGGTGGCGATCATGGACATAGGACAACGTATTATCGAACTAAGAGAACAGCGCAATATAACGACAAACAGGCTTGCTTACTTGTCAGGGTTGTCACAGAGTTTTTTGCGTTCAGTTGAACTTGGCGAAAAGAACATATCAGTTAGTAATTTGGCAATCATCTGCACTCCAAAATGTTACGCTTTGCGAATTTTTTAATGAAAGTCATATAGATACAACCGGCAAGGAATTAACAGCCTTAATTAATAAATTAACCTTCCTACAAAGGACTGCATTATTGCAATTTTTAAGGTCTATACTCCCGTCAAAATAATTCTTTACCATGTAGCTTCTATAATAGAAGCACGATAAATTCCACTGAACTTAGTGAGATTTGTTTAACTGTGTATAAAAACGGGCTGAATTTGCCGTTCAGCCCGTTGAGTATCTTTATTCAGCCGGCAGGGATATTCTCCGCCGGCGTTGTTTTCAGTTTGTTGTGTTTCGTTTTGTTTCGTTCTGCGTTTTGCAGTTTTGTTTTGCTTCGCTGCTGTTTTCAGGTTTTAAGGTCTGACGATTTTTAACGGTCATTTGTTATCTGTAATTCGTCATTGCCTTAAAAGCCAAACCGCGGTCTGGATGTTGCAAAGTTTTT
>JAUNNW010000031.1 GCA_030531285.1 Synergistaceae bacterium
TCATAACCATATAATAACAATTGACAGAAAAAGGTCAAGCAATTATAATCTCATAGTCGTTTGGGGGTATAGCTCAGCTGGGAGAGCGCTTGAATGGCATTCAAGAGGTCAGGGGTTCGAATCCCCTTATCTCCACCAAGAAAAATTCAGAGCCGCGTTTTGCGGTTCTTTTTTTGTGTCGTATTGTTCCGGTGTTAAATAAAAAGCGCGGCGGCGCAGCAGGCAAGCGCCAGGGCCAGCAGCGTGTTTATTGTCTTCGCATACTGCGAAAAGAGCAGCTTGAAAAACGAGCCGAAGAGTGCCCAGCAGAGCGTGCAGAAAAGACTTATCGATGCGAGCAGCAGCGCAAAAAGAACAAGCGCCAACGCGTTTCCCTGATAACACGGCAGAATATAACTCTCCATTGAAACAAGAATGTAGAGGCAGCATTTCGGATTGGTGAGCTGCAGCAACATGCCGTCTGTAAAACCGCTTTTGACCGGTTTGCTGTCGAACACGGCAGCATCGCTACGGTATATTTTCCACGCAAGCCGGAGAATGTAAACCGCTCCGAAAACAAGCATGACTGATTTTATTTTCGGAAGCAGTTCTGAAACGGCGTTGCAGAAGAATGCAGTGACAAGAGAAATAATGAAAACGCCTGTGAAAACGCCAAAATTAAAGGGATAGGACTTTTTCAGCCCTGAAACCGAAGCGGCGGACATAGACGAAAGATTATTGGGCCCGGGAGTTGCCGCCATACTGAATGCAAAAGAAAGAAATGCTGCAGTGTTGAACATTTATTTTATTCTGTTGCCTTCGGCGGCTTTGCCAGCCTCAGTTAAGTTTGGTTTTGCAGGAACGGCGAAATATACTAGGGGTGTGTCTGTGCTCAGATTTTTCAACCCGTGATACATATCCTTGTGCGTTACGAAAACGTTGCTGCTTTTTGCCGGACATTCACCGTCTTCGTAAAGATAAGACCCTGTGCCTGAAACTATCGCGCAGATTTCCTTGTCTTCTTTGTGCTGATGAAATCCCACGGATTTGTCCGGCTGCTTCACCAGCCGTTCGGAAGCAGCCGCCTGCCCGGTGCAGTATGCAAAAACGCAGACTAAAACTGCCGCAGCCAGTTTTCTGACGTTCATTCCGTATCCCCTCCGGAAGTTTCATTTAAGCCGACACAGCGCTATTATACTATGACTGCGGTGGTTTGGTAACGACAGTGTGCTATAATCTTGGTATAAACTTTAACGGAGGGGAGAAAAATGAAACAGAGCCGCGAATACCTTGAAAAACTTGTTAAGACCCGCGAAAAAGGCAATTACCACATTGAAGATATGACGGAAGACGAAAACTACGACCCGTCAAAAATTTATTGGAGCTGTTTTTCCGAAACTCCGGAGGGGCGGGAGTGCATACTTGTCTATGCCTTTGAACGTGAATTCGCGGGAGAGGCGTGCCCCTGCGAGTGCTGTTTTGACAACGCCGATTTTGCGGTCGCCTCAATCCCGTGCAACAGTTGGAAATAATTTTGCGGAACCAAAAAATGAACTGATAAACAAAAATTGTTCATTTTAGAAAAAAAATTAAAAAAAAGTACATTTTGGTACTTGTATTTGCCAAAAAGTGGTATATAATTGCCTCCATAACGCAGTAAGCGGATACTCAAACCAACGGAGGTGCACCACACTATGAAGAAATTTGCAGCATTCCTCGCGCTCGCCATGCTTCTTACGGCGCTTTTTGCATGCAGCGCACAGGCGGCAACAACAATCAAAATCGGACACGTCCTTAACACCGACCACTCGTGGCACAAATGCCTGACCGGTTTTGCCGCTGATGTCAACAAGGCAACAAAAGGCGGTGTTGAAATCAAGATTTATCCGAGCGGACAGCTCGGCAACGAAAAAGACATGGTCGAAGGTCTTGCAATGCAGACAATCGACGGTGGTCTGATCGGCGGCGGAAGTTTCCAGCCTGTCGAACCGACAGCGGGCATCGAAGCTCTTCCTTACGCATGGCCGACGCACGAAGCAGCATACAAAGCCTATGACGGCGAGCTTGGCAACGCAATTCTCGGAAAACTTGAGAAGAAAGGCATTGTCGGACTTGCGTGGTGGGAAAATGGCTTCAGAAACATTACCAACAACAAACGCCCCATCGTCAAACCTGAAGACCTTAAAGGCATTAAAATCCGCGTAACGCCGGACAAAATGCGTCTTGACACGTTCAACACGCTCGGGTCAACTCCGATGCCAATTGCTTTCGGAGAGCTTTATTCTGCGCTTCAGCAGGGCGTAGTTGACGCACAGGAAAACCCGTACGCAATCATCTACTCCAACGCGTTCTACGAAGTCCAAAAATACCTCTCAATATCCAATCATATTTGGGGTTCAGCGCTTCTCTGCATCAACAAAACAGTTTGGAAAAAACTTTCTGCTGCTGACCAAAAAGCAGTTCTCACAGCAGCCAAAAAATGGTGCAAAATACAGCGCGATATGACCAAAAAAGACGAAGCCGACTGCCTTGCAAAACTTAAAGCGAAGGGCATGAAGGTCAATTCGATTGACGTCAAAGCGTTCCAGAAGGCGGTTGCTCCCGTCTGGAAAAAATATGAATCCGAATTCGGCAAAGACACAATCGATCTTGTCCGCAAGTACGGAAAATAAGTTATGTCCGGAAAGAAAAATATCCTCGAGAGGGCTTACCGCCCTCTTGAGCTTTGTTTAATAGCGGCAGTTTGTGTAATTTTCCTGCAAGTGCTTGCGGAAGTTGTTTCACGCTACGTGTTCAGTTTTTCGATAGCGTGGGGACAGGAACTTGCAGAAACGTTGATTGTATGGGTAACATTTATCGGCGCAGCCGTCGCGATGCTTCGTGCGGAGCATATGGCAATCAATATTCTTTACAACAGCCTGAAAAACAAAGCGCTTGCAAAAATTTTCACTCTTGTTGCCAATCTGACAGTATTTTTCTTCTTGGTGTGCTCGGTTTACAGCGGCACTGAACTTGTTCGGCGCACGTGGGAGATGAAAACGGTAACCATGGAAATTCCGGCAGGCGTGCTTTACCTTGCGTTTCCTGTCGGTTGCGCGCTTATGTTGATAGTCAATCTGCGCGACATATTTTTGAACTTTAGAAGGAGTAATGGATAAATGTCAATAATGCTTGTCATACTCCTTCTCGGAATCGCCATAGGAATACCGGTGGCGCACTCAATAGCCATTTCGGGAACAGTTTATCTCCTTTTGCAGAACGGAATTGACATGATGCCCGTCATAGCCCAGAAAATGGTTGTAGGCGTCAACTCTTTCACGCTTCTTGCAATACCATTGTTTTTGCTTGCCGGAGCGTTGATGGCTGAAGGCGACATAACGCCGAAAATAATGCGGTTTGCTTCAAGTATGGTCGGACATATACGCGGCGGAATGGCTATGGTGATGGTTGTTTCCTGCATGATTTTCGGAGCCATATCAGGCTCAGGGGTCGCAGACGTTGTTGCGATTGGCTCCATTCTTATGCCGATAATGAATGGTCAGGGCTACAAAAAACCGTTTACTGCGTCGTTGCTTGGTTGCGCGGGATCTTTGGGAACAATAATTCCTCCCAGTATGGTGCTTGTTATTCTCGGTGTCACCATGGGCTGCTCAATAGGAAAACTTTTCATAGGAGGTTTTATTCCCGGCATTGTCGCAGGTGTATCGCTAATGGTGCTGTCAAACTACTACGCGAGAAAAGAAGGCTATCCAGCGTTGCCGAAAGCTGATTGGAAAGAAAAGCGGGACGCTCTTTGCTTTGCGTTGCTCCCGCTCATGACACCGATTATCATTATCGGCGGAATTCTTGCCGGAATTTTTACGGCAACGGAAGCAGGAGCAGTCGCATCTCTTTACGCGCTTATTCTTGCCAAATATGTCTATAAAAAGCTTACGTGGAAACGTTTCTTTGAAATCTGCCTTGAAGTCGCAAAAACAAGTGCGACGGTTCTCTTCATAATAGCCGCGGCAAACCTTTTCGGCTGGCTCATAACGGCGGAAGACATACCGCAGAAGCTTGCGGCATGGATACTCGGTATATCTTCCAACTACTGGGTCATTATCGGCTTCTTCAACCTGCTGCTCATAATTCTCGGTATGTTCATGGAAACGACGGCGATAATTCTTATCGTTATACCAATCTTCATGCCGATTATGACGCAGATAGGCGTAGATCCCATTCATCTCGGCGTAATGGTATGCGTCAACCTCGCGATAGGTGCCAACACGCCGCCGCTCGGTGTCGATCTTATGGCTGCCTGTAAAGTCGCGGACATTCCTTACGAAGATTCGTTCAAATACGTTTTCGGCTTCGATATTATGATGTTAATAGCGCTCTTGCTTATTACAATCTTCCCGAAGCTCGTAACCTTCCTGCCGAGCCTTGTAATAGAATAAACGGCAGTTTGAAACATAGCGTGATGCCCCGCCGTTAAGGCGGGGCATCCTTTTTTTGCCGTATGCTTCCGCATTTCGCAAAAAATCGCATGTACCGGCTGCACGGCGCGGTTCAAAAACAACTGTTTCGGGAAAAAATGCGCGGTACAGCACAGAGTGCTGTGGCTGCAATACTCTGCAGCATTTGAAGACAATTTCGGACAAAGAAAAAATAAACCGATAAACAAAAATTGTTTATTTTAGAAAAAAAATTAAAAAAAAGTACATTTTGGTACTTGTTTTTGCTAAAAAGTGGTATATAATTGCCTCCATAACGCAGCAAGCGGATACTCAAACCAACGGAGGTGCACCACACTATGAAGAAATTTGCAGCATTCCTCGCGCTCGCCATGCTTCTTACGGCGCTTTTTGCATGCAGCGCACAGGCGGCAACAACACTGAAGCTCAGCCACGCCACACCGAGAACCAGTACGTGGCATCAAGGCGCGGAAAAATTTGTTGAAATCGTCAAGGCCAAAACCGGCGGAAAATACGACATCAAAATTTTCCCGAGCGATGAACTTTCAGGCGGCAACCAGGCTGCCGGCATCGAACTCGTTCAGACGGGCGTAACCGACATCCACATTCAGGACGCTCTCGTATGGTCATCAGTCGCGAAGAAGAGCATCGTTCCCTGTTTTCCATGGCTGCTCCCGACCTACAAAGACGTTGACAAAGCCATGCAGGGTGCAGGCGGAAAAGCAATGAAAGCCGCACTTAACGAAGCCGGCGTTGTCTGCCTCGCAATCGGTGAAAACGGCTACCGTCAGGTTGTCAACAACAGAAACCCGATCAATGCGCCGAAAGACATGAAAGGTCTTAAAATGCGCGTCCCCGGAAGCAACGTTCACGTCAACCTTCTGAAATACATCGGAGCAGACCCGCTCACGATGAACCAGTCGGAAGTGTACACGTCGCTTCAGCAGGGCACGATTGATGCCTGCGAAAACACGCTCGACCTTCTCTTCACGCAGAACACCCTTGAAGTCGTAAAGAACATTTCGCTTTGGAACTACTCATACGACCCGATTTACTTCTCAGTAAGCAAAGAACTCTGGAGCAAACTTTCAGCGGCAGAAAAGAAGATATTCCAGGACGCTGCAAACGAAGCCATGAAATACCAGATCAAAGTTACGCGTGAAAAAGATCAGAAACTTCGCAACCGTCTCGGCGAATACAAAATCAAGGTTGTCAAATCGCTTACGCCCGAAAACCTCGCGGCATTCAAAAAAGCGGTTGCCCCGATTTACAAAGACAACGAAAAGAATTTTGGAAAAGAACTTAAGGAATTCGGCTACAAATTCTAAGAAATGTTTCATGTATGGCGGCATTTTACGGTGCTGCCATACTCTTTTTTTGAGAGAGAGTGTGTTGAATGGAAAAAATAGACTTTTTGCTGAGCAAACTGGAAGAGACAGTTATGGTCGTCGGCGGAATTATTATGGTAGCGATGAATTTTCTCAACGTTGTATGCCGCTATCTGCTTCCCAAGACGCCGTTTTCATATACTGAAGAGCTTGTTGTGCTGGTCTTTATGTGGGTCAGCATGTTCGGCATTTCGTATGCTTACAGGAGAGGGGCACACACGCTTCTTACAATTCTTTCCGACCTTATCAAAGGCAGGGGAAGAATTCTGATAGTGCTGTTCTCAATGGCGGCATCCATGCTGCTTATGGCGCTTACAGCCTATACGGGCTGGGGCATGGTAATGAACCAGATTAAATTCAGCCAGATACTTCCCGGCATGAGAATTCCTATGGCGTACATGGGCTGGTCGGTGCCTCTCGGCGCAGCGGCGGCATTTGTCAGCGTGCTTGTCAGCAGCTGCAAAGAAATCAACGAAATTCGCAGCGGAACAAAATAAGGAGGAAGGATAAAATGACCGGAATAATACTGCTTGGAACATTTTTCGGACTCCTTCTTCTGAAGGTTCCCGTTGCTGCCTCTATGGGGCTTGCCGCATTTGCCGGAATAATAGACATGGGTTTCAAAATTTCCGTCTTTCCGACGGTTTTCTACGCGGCGATAGCCAAATACACCATGCTCGCAATACCGTTCTTCATTCTTGCCGGCGTTATCATGGACTATGCCGGCATCTCGAAACGCCTTATAGACCTTGCCAACTCCTGCGTAGGACACCGCAGAGGCGGGCTGGCGGTCGTAACGGTCGTGGTTGCCTGCTTCTTCGCGGCAATTTCAGGTTCAGGTCCCGCAACCGTTGCCGCTATAGGCGGAGTTCTCATCCCCGCAATGAGAAAACAGGGCTACGACAAAAACTTCGCAACGGCGGTTGTGGCCTCTTCAGGCGGTATTGGAATGATTATTCCTCCGAGCATTCCTTTTATCATCTACGCTATGCTTGCCGAAGTCTCAGTAGGCACAATGTTTATGGCAGGCGTAATACCGGGCTTGCTTTTCGGACTTTTCTTTTCAGTCGCGGCGCTTCTCTACCTCCGCAACGACAAAAACGTCATACTCAGCCGGAGATGCAGTTGGAAAGAACGCTTCAAGGCATTCAAGAGTGCAATATGGGCGCTGCTAATGCCTGTAATCATCCTGGGCGGAATCTACGGCGGAATATTTACCCCGACGGAAGCCGCAGGTGTGGCTGTTGTCTATGGACTGTTTGTCGGAGTTTGCGTCTACAGGGAAATCAAAATGAAACAGCTTTGGAAAATTATGGTTGATTCCTTCGTTTCCTCGGCGATTATCATGTTTATCATGGGCTGTGCGGGAGCGTTCACCTGGATTCTTACCACCTCCGGCGTAACGCGCGAGCTCACGGACATGCTTCTCTCGCTTACAAGCGACAGAAACATGATGCTGCTGATCATAACAATCATATTCCTTATCGCAGGCTGCTTTGTCGATTCAGCGTCAGGCTTCTACCTGCTGCTTCCGATACTGCTTCCGATAATCAAGGAAATGCACTATCCGCTCATAGCCTTCGGCGTTATAGCGACCTCAAACTTTGCACTCGGACAGGTTACTCCGCCTGTCGGTTCCAACCTGTTCGTCGCCTGCAACATTGCAGATGTCACGATGAAAGACCTTGTCGCAAAAGTGTGGCCGTTCCTGATAGCCGGCATAATCTGCCTGCTGCTCATAACCTACGTGCCGCAGCTTATAACGTTCTTCCCGACACTGCTCGGAATGAAGGTTATATAAATGAAAATCCCAAAAGAAGAATTTACCGCGCGTCAGCAGTCGCTCCGCCGCATTATGGCGGAGCGCGGGCTTGACGCAGTCTGCATAGCGGGCTCTGCGCAGCTTGACACGCGCGGGGTTCTCAGATACTTCACAGACTACTATTTGCCTGTTTTTGAAGAATATCTGCTGGTAACGCGCGAAAGAAGCTTCTTCTTTGTCCACGATGGCTGCGGCGCAGACTACGCAAAAAGATTCTGCGCCGTCGATGAAATAAAAATCATACCTGAAGCGGACTACAACTTTGACCCTGCAAAACCCGTTGCGGACGTGCTGAAAGAACTTGGCTGCAAAAACATCGGCACCTGCTGGGGACGTCAGGTATCCGCAGGTTTCTGCAACTCCTTCGCAAAACATACCAAAGGCATAAGCAGCGCAGACATTTCCATGCCTGTGCATCGGCTCCGTGCGGTTAAAAGCCCTGCGGAAATTGCACTGATGCGCGAAGCGGTGAAATTCAACGAAAAAATACTCGATTTCTACCTCAGTCAGACAGCAGCAGGCAAAACGGAAATTGATGCGGTGAACAAAGCTTCCCTCTATGCGCTTGAACAGGGTGCGGAAGACCTCTACTGGATGACTGCGTCAGGAAAAACGCCGTCGCTTGCCTATCTTGCCGCCTCAAGGCAGCAGAAACATACATGGCAGCAGGGAGACTACCACTATGTAGTGCTTGAACACTCCGTGCCCGGAGGCTGCTACAGCGAAATAACGCAGCTTATATCTCTCGGAAAACCCAAAAAAGAATACGAAGAGGCATACAAAGCCGTGACGGAAGCCCAAAAAGCGGCAGCCTCAGCCGCCAAAACAGGCCAACCCGTTTCAAAACTTGCTGAGGCATCGCACAAAGTGCTCTGCGAACTAGGCTACTGCGCAAAAGAATCGCCGGTGCCCTGCATAGGTCATTCACAGGGGCTTGACGCATGGGAATTTCCGCGGATAGCCGCAGACGAAACAATGACGGTACAGCCCGGCATGCGTTTCAACATACACCCTGCCGTAATTCTTCCCGACGGCGCAAAAATCACCTCCTGCCAGAGCTGGCTTGCAACGGAAAACGGCTGCGAACAGCTCTCAACTCTCAGCGATAAAATAATCGTACTTTAAAAACTGATACAGACTGCAGAAAAAATTGCCTTGGCGATTCTTTTGCCTGTACGCATATCTGCTTGACATCTCAAATAAATTGTGTACTATTATATTATACAAACTTTAAGCGGCATAAGCTGCAGGATGCCGGATCAAGTGCACAAGGAGGAGGAAAAATGATACAAAGCAGAAAAGGCTTCAACGAAACAGTATCAGCCGGACAGGGCGGCAAACTCAGAGATCAGCTTACATTCATGCTCTATGCCGGAGCAAAAGAAACGACGCGCAGATACAAAATGCTGCTGCGCAGTACGGGACTCACCTACACGCAGTATCTTGCGATGTTTGTCCTCTGGGAAAAAGAAAAAATCAACGTCAAAACGCTCGGAGAACAGCTTTACCTTGACAGCGGCACACTTACCCCAATGCTCAAAAAAATGGAAGAAGCCGGCTTCATCAAACGCACGCGCGACAGCGGGGACGAAAGAAACATAATAGTAACGCTCACCGACACCGGCAGAAAACTCCGCTCGGCGGCAGCGGCTGTCGAGGCAAAAGCGAAAGCAGAATTTCCGATAACCGGAATGGAAGCGAAACAGCTTGCAGCCACGCTTGAAAAACTGCTTTACGGGCTTTCGGAACAATAAACAATAAGAGGAGGAAGAAAAAATGAAAAAATACGTCTCAATACTTCTCATAATCGCGGCATTTTTCACAATAGCACCGTCAGCCGGAGCCTTTGACCTCGGCGACGTTGTAAAAACGGTAGCCGTCGGTGCTGTTGGCGGCTATGCGGTATCAAAACTTGCTCCCCAGCTTAACGACTTCATCAACACGATAACGTTTCAAAACGGCGTAAAATATCAGGGCTACACAAAAGTAGTTCCCATAGTTTCGCTTGGTGACGGCGCAAAAGTCGGAGCCGCTCAGGTCGGGGCAGCGACAAAATCAGCGCTTGACGCAACAAAAGCAGTTGCACAGCTTGAAGGAAAGTTTAGCTCAATACGTGCGACAGCACTGATTCCCATCAACTCCACAAACCCGCTCAAAGGCGTGAAACGCGTAGCCGGAGTAGGGGTAACGGCAATAATTGACGTTAAACTTTAATAAAAATGCTTGACAATACGGTGAGATATTGTAAAATATCTCACCGTAGCGGATTTATTCTGCGTACGTGGTAGGATGGCCGAGTGGTCAAAGGCAACAGACTGTAAATCTGTCGGCGAGAGTCTACGCTGGTTCAAATCCAGCTCCTACCACCATTTTTTTTACTTAATTAAAATTTTACGCAGGCCGTCTTAGCTCAGCAGGTAGAGCACATCCATGGTAAGGATGGGGTCCCCGGTTCGAGTCCGGGAGACGGCTCCAGAAAACTCGGACGCCCGTTCGGGCGTTTTTTAGTGTTCTTACGGAGGAATAAATGTGAAAAAAATACTGCTTTTACCGCTAATCTGTCTGATATTTGGTCTGCCGGCAAACGCGGGAGAAATTAAATATGACGTTGCCGTCATAGGCGGAGGCTGCGGAGGCTGTGCTGCCGCACTTCAGGCTGCAAGACTTGGGGCGTCTGTCATAGTGCTTGAAGAAACGGAAATGCTCGGCGGGCAGATGACGTCTGCCGCTGTATCCACAATGGATGACAGAGGCCTCACGCGTACAGGTATATACAAAGAATTTTTGGACGAAATCAGAGCGTATTACAAAACCGCCGGTAAAAACACAGGCTGCTGCTACTGGGGAAGCGACACAATTGCCTTTGAACCTCTGCGCGGCGCGAAAATACTTCGCAAAATGCTTGCCGATGCCGGAGTGAACGTTATACACGGTGTCCGCCCCGTATCCGCATCGGCAAAAAAAGGAACAGTTGTCTCGGCGGAATTTGAAACAGCGGAAAAAGAAAAAATCATGGTAGAAGCAAAAATATTCATTGACGCCACGGAATGCGGCGACTTTATTCCGCTCACGCCCGCGCATTGGAGAGCCGGAAACTCCCTGTCGCCAAAAATTGACAAAAACGGAATAATACAGGACATAACCTGGGTTGCCGTAGTGAAAAAATACCCTGACGGAGTGCCCGAAAAGCTTAAGTTGAAAACTATGCCGCCAAACTACGTCGAATACATTGACGAATACCGCGCGATAGTCACCAAAAACGGAAACAAATGGCCGCAAGGCTATCCTTACAACACGGCAACGCACAACGAATACCGCGCCATACCCGATCTCTCGAACAGCCTTAACGTTGACGGGGGTGATCCCGAAACATGGGAAAACGTCACAAAAACCTGCCTCAACTGGGCTAACGACTACCCTGGGGGAACTTACGGGGCAAAAAAAGAACACCTTTCCTCGGCATACCTGACGGATGCGAAATACCGCGAAAAAACCAACCTCCGCGCGATAGAAAAAACTCTCGGCTTCATATACTACATGCAAAAAGAACTCGGCATGACAGACTGGTCTGTTTCAGACGAAGGCTACAAAACACAGCTTGCTGACTGGGAAAAAGACGAAAAACTGACGCCGTATGCCGAAATACTCAGACATTTTCCCTGCCGCCCTTACGTCAGAGAAAGCAGACGGCTGGCAGGCGTTAAAACAATGACGGTCAAAGACGTAATAAGGGATCCGCAGCTCAAACGTACCCTAAAAAACAAACCGGACTCGATAGCTCTCGGCGAATACCCGATAGACCTTCACGGTGCGACAGATGACAGATACCTTGAAGCAGACCTCGGCGAAACGAAAGAAAGCATACCGAACGACTGGCAGTACATAAAAGGCGGACTTTTCCAAATTCCTGCCGGAGCTCTCATACCCGAAAAAATCAACGGACTTCTTGCGGCGGAAAAAAACATCTCGGTATCGCGCACAGTCAACGGCGCAACACGGCTCCAACCGGTAACAATGCTCACCGGCCAGGCAGCCGGAGCGCTTGCCGCGCTTGCTGTGAAACACAAAACAGACCCGCGGAAAGTGCCGGTAGAAGAACTTCAAAAAGAACTGATAAAAGCGGGAGACAAACTCTCGCTCAGCCTGTATGGCTTCAGCGACATCAAAAGCGAAACTGAACGCCGTTGGGCTGAATATGCCATAGTGCGCGGGCTGCTTGAACCGGAAATGGAAAAACATTTCGGAAGCGATGGACAGATAGTCTTTCTTGAACTCTGCCACATCTTTGAACAGCTCACCGGACTCAGAAAAAAAGAAATCGACAGAGAACCGTTTGAGCCTGTAACCTGCGGCACAGCTGCGGAATGGCTTGCAAAACTTACACAAGGCGAAAAATGCGCGGTCGCGATGCAGCCGCTCATACACACACTGTGGCAAAAAGGCAGCGAACCGGTAACCAAAATGCTTATGGCAGAACTCATTTGGAAGTGTAGCGATTTGAAAGGCTTAAAAACTTAAAAGATTTTATATAAACTTTGTACTTATACAAAATTGTTTCAAAAACACGCACAATTCATCAAAAAGTTTGATATGACAAAAAACTTTGCGCTTGTTTTTTCAGTAAAATACTGTATTATTGTCGAGTCACAAAAAACGGCACGGCGGATATACGTTGCAGCCGTATGAAAGGGAGAGCAAAAAATGAAAAAAATACTCACACTCGTTCTTG
>JAUNNW010000032.1:0-9757 GCA_030531285.1 Synergistaceae bacterium
TTCCTCTTTACAAAACTTTTATTTCTTATCCCACAATTTTCCGTGTAGAGCCTCTTTTTTTAGGTTTTTTCTTAACCGGCTTTCTAACATAAAGACAATCCGCTCAGAGAGCGGATTGTCAGGATGTACTCGGCAAATATTCCGCCTGTTTTTATTCGCTGAGGTCTATTTTCAGAGCACCTTCTTTGAGAAGCGATTCGACCGCGTCTTCCGCAGGAGACAGTACCGGTTCTTCTTCGCGTTCTTCCGCTATATCAAGAAGTCCGAGTCCTTCAGCAACCTTGCGGAGAACGTCTTTTTTGATTTCTTCCATGAAATCAGGGTGTTCAGTAAGGTATTCCGCCGCAGCCTCTTTGCCCTGCGCAAAGGTTTCGCCTTTGTAGGCAAGCCATGAACCTTTTTTCTTGAGTATTTCAGCGTCTACCGCCATGTCTATTACTGATACTGCCTGCGGAACGCCTTTGCCGTAGATGAGCGTCGTGTGAGCAGAGCGGAAAGGAGGCGCAAGTTTATTTTTAACTACTTTAATGTAGAGTTCGTGTCCTATGGCAGTGTCTTTTGACGTAACCTGCTTGCCGCGTTTTACTTCGATGCGGACAGAACTGTAGAATTTCAGGGCGCGTCCGCCGGTTGTCGTTTCCGTTGGGCCCTGTCCGTAGCCGGTGCTTATCGTGGCACGCAGCTGGTTTATAAATATGACTGTCGTGTTGCTTTTGGCAATAGCCGCCGTCAGCCTTCTGAGCGCATAGGACATAAGTCTCGCCTGAAGCCCTACCTGGTTTGAGCCTTCGCCCATTTTGCCGTCGATTTCCGCCTGCGGAGTGAGAGCCGCTACGGAGTCTACAACTACGAGCGAGAAGGCACCGCTGCGCACCAGCGTGTCTATAATGTAGAATGCCTGCTCGCCGCTGTCCGGCTGGGACATATAAAGATTTTCCGTGTCAACGCCAAGTTGTTTCGCAAGATGGGGGTCAAGAGCGTGTTCGGCGTCTATAAATGCCGCGGTCCCGCCCGCTTTCTGCGCTTCCGCGAGTATGTGAAGAGCAATCGTTGTTTTGCCGCCGCCTTCCGGACCAAATACTTCAATTATTCTTCCGCGCGGCACGCCTCCGACTCCAAGAGCCACGTCAAGCGGCAGTATGCCCGTTGAGATTACTTCTACGGTGCGCTGGACTTCGTCTCCGAGCCGCATTATGGCGCCGTCGCCGAACTTGCCTCTGATGTCTGACAGCGCCTGTTCCAGAATGTCTTCTTTTGTTACAGTTTTTTTCGCCATATTCGGATACCTCCGGAATATAATATAGGTTTCGCAGCGCACGGCTTTTATAAACTGCAGGCAACGCGCAGAAAATTGCCGCGCACGGATATTATACTATTATTTTTCATATTTTGAAGCAATTTATCACAATACGCCCCGCACAGGTTTGTGAAATATTTTCACCCACGCAGCGCGAGGCAGCCGATTATTTTACCCTGCCAAGCAGAATTTTCAGCGCTTCGGCTGCCGAAAGTTCACGGATTTTCCGCCTGTCTCCGTCAAAAAGACAGGAGTAAGAATATGCGCCTTCCAATGACGAGATGCCAAACCATACTGTTCCGACAGGCTTTTTTTCGCTTCCGCCGGACGGTCCCGCGATTCCCGTTACGGAAACAGCGAGGCTGGTTTTATACAGCAGTCTCGCTCCGCGTGCCATTTCCATCGCGCACTGCGGCGAAACGGCGCCGTATTTTTTCAGTACAAACGGCGTTACGCCGAGTATGTTTTCTTTTGCGCTGTTATGATAGGTTACGGCAGAGCCGTAAAATATTTCCGAAGCGCCGGAAATTTCGGTTATCGACGCGCCTATCAATCCGCCGGTGCATGACTCCGCCGCGCAAAGCGTAACGCGTTTTTCAGAGGCGCGCCTGACAAGTTTTTCCGCAAGTTCAAGAATTTCAGGTGTCATTTTATCGCCTCCGCAACACTTTGCATTCCGCCCTGCACAAAGAACCAATAAAGGGCGCGAAGCAGAAGATTGACCATAACGCCGCCGACTATGTCGTCAGCCATAATACCTATTCCCCCGGGGAGTTTTTCGGCTTTGTTCACGGGAAACGGTTTGAGTATGTCTATTATTCTGAACGCGAAAAGTGCAACAACCGCGAAATTCATACCAAGACCGTACGCAGAAATCCAATAGCCGGCAACCTCGTCTATAACACATTCGCCCGGGTCTGTACGACCGCTTTCTTTTTCGTATTTGTCGGCGGCAACGCAGCCCACGGCAATGACGGGAAGAATTACCCAAAGCGGAACGCCTCCCGCAGCCAGCCATATAACGCACGCCGCCATTGAGCCGATAGTTCCGGGCATTCGCGAAAAACATCCGAGCGCAAAAAACGTCGCAATCATTCCGTACCAACTTTTTACAGCTTTTGTTATTTCAGTCATTTACCGCGCCTCTCCCATAAGGTCGTGAGGCAGAGCTTCTTTTATTTTTGCTTTTATTACGTCGCCCGCCTTAACTCCTATTTTTACGCCGTCAATTTCAATTATGCCGTCAACCTCCGGCGCTTCGCGAAAACTTCTGCCTTCGGCATAACAGCCGTCAATTTTTTCAACCAAAACGTCAAGCGTTCTGCCGACAAATCTCTGCTGGCGCGAAAAAGAAATTTCTTCCTGCCGTTCCATAAGCTTCGCAAGACGGCGTTCCTTGGTTGAATTTCTCACCTGCTTTGGCATCGAAGCTGCTTCGGTACCCTCCTCCGCGAAATAGGTGAACGCCCCCACCCTGTCAAATTGCACTTTTTCAAGAAAATCAAGCAGATGTCCAAACGACCGCGCCGTTTCGCCCGGGAAGCCTACCATACAGGTCGTCCGCAGCGCAAAATCAGGGTCAAGAGAACGGGCGCAGGCAAAAATATTTTCAAGACGCTTTCTGGTTATGCCCCTGTTCATTGCGGCAAGAATTTCCTCATCAGCGTGCTGAACCGGAATGTCAAGATAATTGAGAATTTTTTTCCCAAATACCACCCGCTCCAAAAGTTTTGGCGTAACTCTGTCGGGGTGCAGATACAGCAGACGAAGCCTTACGCTGTCAGGCAAATTGCTTTCAAGCGCGTCGAGCAGCTCCGTCAGCTTTGATTTTCCAGCAAAATCCATGCCGTACACGGTTAAGTCCTGACCGACAACGCACAGCTCCCGCGCGCCGTCTTCCGCAAGTTTCACAGCCTCGTTCACTATTGTTTCCGCAGGCAGGCTGCGAAGTTTGCCTCTTATCGAGGGTATCGCGCAATATGTACACCGATTGTCGCAGCCTTCGCTGATTTTCAGATAGCGGGTAAAAAACGGAGAGTCCGGCAGATTGGCGCGCGTCCTTGAAGCAGAAGTTCTGCTGCCAAGCGCTTCAAGAACTTTGTCCCACGCTTCGCTTTCAGCCCAAAAGTCAACCGTCTTAAAGCCCGCCGCAAGTTCAGCCCCGTAGCGGTTGAAAAGGCATCCGACAACGCCTGTTTTTTTCAGCCGTCCACTTGCCTTAAGTTCCTCCAAATCAAGAATCGCGGCTATGTTTTCTTCCACGGCAGGTTGTATAAACCCGCAGGTGTTGATTATCGCGGCTTCGGCTTCCTCCGCATCGGCAACGAGAATATGCCCCGCGCGGCACAATTCGCCCGCGAGACATTCGCTGTCCACTCTGTTTTTCGCGCAGCCGAGGCTTAAAATGAAAATCTTCACGGCACAAACCTCTCGTAATTATCTGACGCGATTATTGTACAACAAATTTTGCTGATTTTGCGATATACTATTGTTACAAATAATTTGGAGGGAAAATCATGCTCTCATACGCGGCGGCTCTTTTTCACGGCTTCATAGCTTGGCTCGTGGCAACAATAGGCAGGCTCGGTTATTTGGGAATAACCGGACTTATGTTTCTTGAATCGTCTTGCTTTCCGTTCCCCAGCGAAGTGGTAATGCCTCCGGCGGGGTATCTTGCAAGCAAAGGCGAGATGAGCCTGTTTGCGGCAGTTTTTTCCGGGATTTTAGGCAGCATACTCGGCGCTCTTTTCAATTATTGGCTTGCGATTCGCTGGGGACGGCCTTTTCTTGAAAAGTACGGAAAATATCTTTTTATCAGCAAGGAATCTCTCGACAAGGCAGAGGAATTTTTCGCGAAACACGGACACATCAGCACATTCACAGGCAGGCTTCTTCCCGTTATCCGCCAGTACATTTCGCTTCCTGCAGGTCTTGCGCGAATGAATATGAAACAATTCTGCGCGTATACCGCGCTCGGCAGCGGGATATGGGTCGTCATACTCGCTTTGCTCGGTTATTTTCTCGGAAACAATGAGGCGCTTATCCACGCCGAGCTCAAAAAAATAACCGTCGGACTTGTCGCGGGCTGCGTGTTGCTCGTTGTAATCTATGTCATTTACTGCAAGAGGAAAAAAGTAAAATAAATCCCTACGGAAGGGTTTATCCCGCCGCATTAAATTTCGTCATCCGACAGCCAAGTTCTTATGTCGGCAATTTTTATTCCCTCGTATAAAAAAGACGGGTATTGCAGGCGCGTAATAAGCATTTTGGGATAAGCGTCCTTTATTTGAAGCAGAGGTGCCGTTTCGCGTTTTAAGGTGTCTTCCTGTTCAATGCTTTGAGCAACTTGTATGTAGATTTTTTCGTCCCGTTTTATGGCTACAAAATCAATTTCTTTGTTGTAGAGTTCTCCTGAGTATATTTTGTAGCCTCGTCTTAAAAGCTCTATCGCGACAATGTTTTCAAGTATTCTTCCGTAGTCGGGGTCTTTCTTTCCAAGCCTGGCGTAACGGAACGAATGGTCGCTGAGATAATATTTGTCGTTTGTTACAAGATAGCGTTTGCCGCGTATATCATAACGCCGCACCTTGTAAAACGCAAAGGCGTTACACAGATACGCCAAATATTTGCCAAGCGTAACATTGGTCACGTTTTCGCTTAACATTTTGAGCCTATGTTCAAGGCTTCTGACAGAAGTTTGGTTGGATATATTGTCCATAAGAAAATCGCTGAGCTTGTCCAAAAGAGGTGCGTTTCTTATCCTGTACTTTTGCCTTACGTCGCGAAGTACCAGCGTATCAAACACGTCGGCGACATAGTCCAATTTTGCTTTTCGTGTTTTGTACAGGTATGAGCCCGCCATACCGCCGTCTTCAAGATACGAGTCAAACGCGTTATTTGAATTTTCCAATTCATGGTATTGTAAATATTCGCCGTAGGAGAACGGAAAAAGCTCTATGCTGAAAGACCGTCCCGTAAAGAGTGTGGCAAGGTCGCTGCCAAGCAGAAAGGCGTTTGAACCCGTAATGTAGATGTCGTATTTTCCCGACACGTGCAGACTATTGACAGTCAGTTCAAACTTAGGGCAAAGCTGTACTTCATCTATAAAAACAAAATTTTTTACTCCGGCAGTATACCGTTTTTCAATATACCCGTTAAGCGCGTGATATTCCTTTAGGTTGTCGTATTCAAGGTTTGAAAAATCAATGCAAATAAAGTTTGCGTCAGGATATTTGCCGCGCAGTTCATCTGTAAAAATCTCCAATAAACGCGACTTGCCGCAACGACGCACACCGGTTACGACCTTTATATCCGGAACGCCTTCTGAGTCTCTCAGCTGCCTCAAATATCTCTCTCTTTTTATCAGCTTCATCTGCATCACCGAGTATGATTATACCATTTCTGTTTAACAAAATCAAGTTTTTTGTGTTTTTGTTAAATAGAAAACAATGTTTACTTAACAAACTCAAATTTTTATCAATTTTGTTAAACAGAATTCGTCTGCGCAATCAGATTATTGTGTCAATTGCTTCAATATTCAAATTCCATAATTTCTTTTATGATATTTTTCCCGCCGAAACCGCCGGATTTTGATACAAGCAAAAATTCGCGTTTCGCGTTCTTCGCTTTGCACAGCACCGTGCCTGAGGATATTTCGCATACCGGCGTTATGCTTTTGCAGCCAAGTTTTCTGACAGTTTGTATGAGCGTGTCTCCGCCGAATATCGCAAGCAGTTCGGGGCAGAACATATTAAACAGGCGTTCCGTTTTCGCCGATATTATTTCTGCTGTTTCGCGCCTCAGCGCTTCGATTTCCGCTGCGCTGTGCGCAGAAAAGTCAATTTCATTCGCGCCGTCTGCTGAAGAAATTATCGCACAGCCTTTTTGTGTATAACATTCAGCTATAGAGGCGTCGCTTTCGGAAAGCGCAAATATTTTATGTTCTTTTGCGGCTTCGGCAAGCTGCTCAAGCGTTATGGCATTTACACTGCCTGAAACAAGCAGAATTTTTGCCCTGCCGGCAATTTTTTTGCGTTCCGTTCCGCCGCGGTCAAGCCCAAGAAGCTTAGGCAAATATTCCGCGAAACCGGCACAACCCGACATTGCCGCCCCTTTGCCTATTTTGTCCGCGGCTTTTTGCAAATCTTCTTCCGTTGCCGCGTCATGAACGCGGATAAAAGGCTCTGAAAGCGTTTCGCCGAGTGTTACCTTTACGTTTGACTGTTCCGCTATTATATCCGGTATATAGGAGTGTCTGACAGGATTGAACGGGTCGGCGCCGAAAACAGACTTCGCCGTTTCAACACCTGATACGTACTGAATTCCGTCCTTTGTAGTGCGTCCGTTTTTCGGAAACGCCGGAACAAATTCCAGTACGGGAGCCCCAACGGCTTTCAAAAGTGCGGAAAGCTCGGCGCCTATGTTGCCGCGAAGCGCCGAGTCAGTCTTTTTGTAAAAATATTTTACGCCCTCCGCACGCGCCTTTTCCGCAATTTCATACACCTTTTTATAGGCTGTTTCAGGCTCGTCGTGACGGCTTTCGAGGTCAACCACAAGAGCTTCGGCGGGATAATCCGCGAGCTTTCCGCAGCCGCCCGAAAAAAGCACGGAGGTCGCTATCCCTGCCTTTGCGAACTGAACGCCGGTGTCAAGAGCGCCGGTGAAATCGTCGGCAAGGACGAGAAGTTTAGTCATTTTTCGTGCCGAATTTTACAGCCGCCATATCGCACGCTGTGTAAATCGCGTCAACAAGGCTCTGTTCGTTGGCAAACCCCATGCCTGCGTGGCCGAAAGCGGTTCCGTGATCAACGCTCGTGCGGATAATCGGAAGTCCGACGGTGATGTTCACACCCGACATGGCAGTGAATTTGTTCGTCTTTGAGTCAAGCTTGAAACCGCAAAGCTTGAGAGGTATATGTCCCTGGTCGTGATACATGGCGACAACTATATCGTACTTTCCGGCAATCGCCTTAACAAAAACTGTGTCAGGCGGAACGGGGCCGTCAACGTCAATGCCTTTTGCGCGGCATTTTTCAATCGCGGGAATAATCGAAACGTTTTCCTCGTCCCCGAAAAGTCCGTGTTCCGAGCAGTGAGCGTTAAGTCCGGCAACAGCTATGCGCGGGTTGTCGTTGCCGAGCAGATGCATAGCCTCTTTTGCAAGCTCTATCGTCGTTTCAACGCGTTCTGGATGTTCGCGGATAATATCGCAGGCGCCTCTCATAGAAACGTGCGTCGTGACGTGAACAACGCGAAGCCCGGGCGCTGTAAGAAGCATTCCGTAATCTTCCGTGCCCGTGTATTTGGCAAAAATTTCCGTATGTCCGGCGTAAGCGTGCCCCGCAAGGTTGATTGCTTCCTTGTTGATAGGTCCTGTGACGACCGCGTGGAGCCCGCCCTTCATTGCAAGCTCTATACCAGTAGTAACGTAATTAAAGGAGGCGTCTCCGCAGTTCTTCTGCACCTTGCCGAACTCCCAGCCGCCTTCCTTAATCATTCCGAGGTCTATCAGGTCGATAACGCCAAAGTGTCCCTTTGCTTCCGCAGGATTTTTGATTGTATTTATCGCAAGCACCTCGTTGCTGCAGTGCAGCATTTTTTTCAAAACCGCACCGTCGCCTATCACTACGGGAACACAGCGGTCGTAGACTGCCTTGTTTGAAAGAGCCTTGACCGTTATCTCCGCTCCTATGCCTGCCGGATCTCCCATTGTTATTCCAAGTGTGTAACGCATACTCAACACCGCCTCTAAAGATAAATGTTGTCAGATAATGGACCATATTCACAAAACGGCGTAATTGTAAAACAAATTTGAAAAAAATTCAAGACGGAACAAAAAAGACCCTGCCGAAGCAGGGTCAGATTTCTTACGCAGAAAAACTGCCTTACTGTGCTGATTTCGTCCCGCTGCTTTCTTCAAGTTTTTTAACTCTCTCCAGCAGCTGTTTGATAACGCCTTTCAGTTCTTGGTTCTCATCGCTGACGAACTTCACCTGTTTCTGAAGCTCTGCCTTTGTCTTTGCCGTTTCGCCCTTGCCGAATTTCAGGCTGAAACCGACGTTGTAGGCGTTCTGGCTGTCGTTTCCGTTGCTTATTGACGTTGACGCCGAAAGCATCATATTCGGGTTCGGCTTGTAGGCAAGTCCTATCGCTTCCGCGTTTGAACCTCTGTAGCCGCCGTATGCCACCGCTCCGACAAGTTTGTCGCCTTCTTCGCCGGACGGCTCAACGAAATGGAGTCCGGCAAGTGCCGCGGATATTGCACCCACTTCTTTTACTTCGTTTGATACGGAGCCGAGCTGATTCTGTACGTTCGCAAACGCTCTGTCAACCTGTCCGACTGTTACTGCGTCTGTCGCGTATTTTCCGTCCGCAACGTTGACTATTCTTCTCTGATTTGCCGCTGAACCTACGGATACCGTGTTTTCTTCCATAGCTTCTGAGCCTATGCCGAGTATTACGCTGTTATTTGCCGTTTTTGTTACGTTGTTTCCGAGAACGAACGTGTCAGTTGTCGTTACCGTGTTGTTGTTTCCTATCGCATAGCTGTTGTCACCGTTGATTATGTTCGGGTCTCCGAACGCGCCGGAGTTGTTTCCGCTTACCGTGTGTCCTGTGCCTATCGCTATTGAGTTTGCGCCCGTTACTGTTGAGCCGTAGCCTATCGCTACCGATTTTTCTCCGTCTGCTTTCGCGTTTTTGCCAAGCGCAGAGGCACCCGCGCCTGTTGCTGTCGCGTTCACGTCTTCAATATCAAACGCCGAAGCCGCGGACGGCTGTTCCTGACTGTTTATCGCAAGGTCAAGCGCTTCAAGGTTTTCTGCCACTGTCTTTGCTCTTTTCACATAAAAACCGTCTTTCGCTGTCGTCTGCGCTTTTATTGTGTCAAACCGGTCGTCAACGTATGCCCTGTCTGCTTTTCCCGCAGCGGCTGTTTCAAGCGCGGCTATGTCGCTTTGAGCCTGTGCCATGTCTGCCGTCAGAGTGTTGATTTTTTCCGTGTGTTCTTGTGTTGTGTTTTCAAGTACGGTTATTTTTCTTTCTGAGGCAGCTGTCTTTTCCGCAAGCTCCGCAATCTGCGATACGTCAGCTTTTTTACCGAGAGCATTGTCGATTTCCTGTTTTGTGTAGGCATCCGTTATTCCGTAGCCCTCAAGTGTTGCCGCTTTCTGCGCAAATTTCGCGTCTGCCGCCGCCGTTGTATATGCGTCCGTTATTCCGTAGCCCGCAAGCGTTGTCGCTTTCTGCGCGAATTTCGCGTCCGCCGCCGCCGTTGTATATGCGTCCGTTATTCCGTAGCCTGCAAGCGTTGTCGCTTTCAGCGCGAATTTGTCATTTGCTTCGGCTTTCGTGTACAGTTCGTTTTTTGTGTATGCGTCTGTTATTCCATAGCCCGCAAGCGTTTCCGCTTTCAGCGCGAATTTGTCATTTGCTTCGGCTTTCGTGTACAGTTCGTTTTTT
>JAUNNW010000032.1:9857-12079 GCA_030531285.1 Synergistaceae bacterium
CGCTTTCAGCGCGAATTTGTCATTTGCTTCGGCTTTCGTGTACAGTTCGTTTTTTGTGTATGCGTCCGTTATTCCATAGCCCGCAAGCGTTGTCGCTTTCTGCGCGAATTTCGCGTCTGCCGCCGCCGTTGTGTATGCGTCCGTTATTCCGTAGCCCGCAAGCGTTTCCGCTTTCAGCGCGAATTTGTCGTTTGCTTCGGCTTTCGTGTAGGCATTTGTTATTCCGTAGCCTGCAAGCGTTGTCGCTTTGTCTGCTTTTGTCGTCTGCAGGGAAGTTATACTGTTGCTGTTTGCAAGTATGGCATTTTCGTTGAGTTTTACCTGAGCGTCAAGGCTGCTTATCGCGGATATTGTCGAAACGCCCGACACATAGTAGCTGCCTGATGTTGTAATTGTGTCGCCTGCAATTCTCGCCAGCTGTTCAGAATACAGCTGTCCCGCGTTTGCCGCGTCCTTTGAGCCTGCCGCGATTTCTCCGTCCGCCACGTTCGTTATTTTAAGTTCGTTGGCGTTGATACCTGCCGACGTTATGTAATACTTCTTCCCCACCATAAGCGAGTCCTGCGACAAGCCTGAATATATTTCCGAGCTTATAACGTCGCCGTCGGCCGATATTTCAGATTTTCCCGTATAAAGAGCCGTTGAGTTCAATCCTGAGAAATTTGCGCTGCCCGTCTCCCTGTCGGATATAGACACACCGTCTTCGTCAAGCCAGATATATTCTCCGCCCGTATTAAGCTTTATGCTTTTCAGCGTTATGTCTTTCTGCAATCCTATAGCTATTTGTTTTACCGTTGTTCCGTTGGCTTCGTATATATCCTTGAATTCTATATTGTCGCCGTTGGTAAGCGGCGCGGTCGTGCCTCCTATTGTTATGGTTGAGGTTATTCCCGTCAGGTCTATTCCTGCTATATCTGTCGTTACTCCAGTGTATCTGTCCTTCTTTGTAAGCGTCAGATATTTTGTTCCGTCGCTGCCTGTCGTTATTCTGCCGCTTGATATTGCCGCGTCCTGCAGCTGTGCCACGGTCATTTCCGTTCCGGCGTTTGTTACGGCTTTTACGGCGCCTGTCGCCGTGTCTTGAACAAAACTGCCTATGAGCTGTCCGTAGTTTGCGGCGTCCGTGTTTGCGCTGCCTGCCGCAAGATTTGTTATCTTCCGCCCTCCCATGTCCGCGCCGGAATGGAACGTTGCCGCTCCTGTGAAGTCAGACGTTCCGGCAACGGCAAGGTTTCCGCCTGCCGAAAGCGTTCCGCCCACCGTCGCGCCTCCGGTTGCCGCAATGCTTCCGACTGTAATGTCGTCCTTGAGTTTCACCGTTATTTTGGCATTGCCGCCTGTTTCGGTCAGCGCTGTTTCTATGTTTGTTCCGCCGGCAACCGTAAGTGTTTTTGCGTTGTTGATTTCAGCCGCGCCACTGTCTGCCGCGTATTTGCTTGTCGGCGATATTCCGCTGACAGCGTCTGCTATTTTTCCCTCTGTTTCGCTTTTCGTGTACAGCTCTGTTTTTGTGTACGCGTCTGCTATGCCGTAGCCTGAAAGCGTTGTCGCTTTGTCCGCTTTCCGCGCTTCGTAGGCGTCGTATTTCTGCACCTTAGCCGCGGTTATGCCGGAGTTCATAACGTCTCCCGTTATAATCTCCGCTATGTGCGCCGCGTTGGCAGCTACGTTCTGCATTGTGTAGTCTATAAGCCCTTCGTCTATGGCTATTCTTTCCTGCGCTTCTGCCAATGCTGACGCTGACGCTTTCTGCCCCAGTTTTGTTTCTGTTTCCGCTTTCGTGTAGGCGTCCGTTATTCCGTATCCGGCAAGCGTCGTCGCTTTGCCCGCGAATTTCGCGTCTGCCGCTGTTTTCGTGTACGCGTCTGCTATGCCGTAGCCTGAAAGTGTTGTCGCTTTGCCTGCGAATTTCGCGTCTGCCGCCTCCGTTGTATATGCGTCGGTTATTCCGTAGCCTGCAAGCGTTGTCGCTTTGCCCGCAAATTTAGCGTCTGCCGCCGTTTTGGTGTATGCGTCTGCTATGCCGTAGCCTGAAAGCGTTGTCGCATTGCCCGCAAATTTAGCGTCTGCCACCGTTTTCGTGTACGCGTCTGCTATGCCGTAGCCTGAAAGTGTTGTCGCCTTGTCCGCTTTCTGAGCTTCGTAGGCGTCGTATTTCTGCACCTTAGCCGCGGTTATGCCGGAGTTCATTACATCGCCGGTGATTATATCCGCTATGTACG
>JAUNNW010000033.1 GCA_030531285.1 Synergistaceae bacterium
TGGCACCGGAAACTGCGACTATGTTGCGGATTACTTTTCCGCCGCTGCCTATTACATCACGGATCTTCTCAGGGTCAATAGACATTGTTATAATTTTAGGGGCTGTCGGCGCTATTTCAGGGCGAGGTTCGCTGATTGCCGCGTCCATTATGTCAAGTATCTGCATTCTGCCTTTTTTAGCCTGCGCAAGAGCTTCGACAAGTACCTGGCGCGTGATGCCGCCTGCTTTGTTGTCCATTTGAAGCGCGGTAATGCCGTCGCGCGTGCCCGCAACTTTGAAATCCATGTCTCCGTAGTGGTCTTCAAGCCCCTGAATGTCTGTAAGAATGTTGTAATTTTTGCCGTCTGAAACAAGCCCCATTGCAATTCCTGCAACCTGTTTTTTGATGGGCACTCCCGCTGCCATCATTGAAAGGCTTCCGCTGCATACGCTTGCCATTGAACTTGAGCCGTTTGACTCAAGAATGTCCGACACCTGACGGACAACGTACGGAAAATCTTCTTCTGCAGGGAACATCGGACGAAGCGCGCGCTCTGCCAAAGCGCCGTGTCCTATTTCACGACGGCCTGGGCCTCTCATAGGCTTAATTTCGCCGACTGAATACGGCGGGAAATTGTAGTGAAGAATAAATCTTTTCGCAGGTTCGTCAAGTTTGAGCCCGTCAAGAATCTGATCGTCAGCGCCAATCATTCCAAGCGTCGTTACGCCAAGCGACTGGGTTTCACCGCGCGTAAAGAGCGCGGAACCATGCGTCATTGTGAGAATGTCTATTTCGCAGGTAATTTTGCGAAGTTCGTCCATCGCGCGCCCGTCAGAACGTTTTCTTTCGTCAAGAAGCAGATTGCGGACGTTGTCTTTCACCATGCCTTCCATAACCGTGGCAATGTATTTTTCAGAGTCGGGATGGCTTTCGGCAAAATGATCTTCTGCCTTTTGCTGAGCTTCGGCAAGCGCTGTTCCGCGCGCCATTTTTTCATGAATCTGAACAGCTTCGCAGATGTCTTTTTCTACGTTTTCTTTCATCCAGCTGTCGATTTCTTCAATTTTCTGCGGCTCAGGAAGCACAACTTTCGTTTTGCCGACTTTTGCGCAGATTTCGTCTATGAAATCAACGATTTTAACAATAGCTTCGCTTGCAAGTTCAAGCGCGTCAACCATTTTGTCTTCGGTAAGTTCGTTTGCGCCTGCTTCAACCATGGTAATTCCGCCGCGATGCCCCGCAACCGTCAAATCAAGCGTGCTGCGCGGCATATCCGCTTCATCGGGATTCACAACAAGTTCTCCGTCAAGGCAGCCTATGCGAACAGCGCCTATTGGCCCATTCCACGGAATATCCGACATCGCCAGCGCAAGCGAAGCGCCGTTAATGCCAAGAATATTAGCCGGATTGACCTGGTCAACCGACATAACTGTCGCGACAACGTGTACGTCATTTCTCATCCAGTCTTCGAAAAGAGAACGGATTGAACGGTCAATCACGCGTCCGCTGAGCGTCGCCGCTTCAGACGGACGACCTTCTCTTTTGATGAAGCCTCCCGGAACTTTGCCTGCGGCATAATAACGTTCTTCGTAATCGACAAGCAGCGGGAAGAAATCAAGACCTTCCCTTGCCTTTGACGACATAACAGCCGTCACCAATACTTCCGTGTTGCCGTGCCTTGCCAAAACTGCTGCGTTTGCCTGTTTTGCAAGGCGTCCAGTTTCGAATGCGAGCTTCTTTCCGTAAAAGTCAAGCTCAAAAATCTCTTTCATCTGTCCTTTTTCCTCCTGTTTTCAACTTCAACCGCAAGATAATACCACAAAAATGAAAAAAAACGAAGGCTTTTAAGCCCTCGTTTGCAAAATTTGCCATTTTTACCGCTTCGGTAAAATCAGTGGCGGAGTCCGAGACGTTTGATGAGGCTCTGATAGCGGCTGAAATCTCTGCTTTTGAGGTACTGAAGAAGCTTGCGGCGTTTGCCGACAAGTATGAGAAGCCCGCGTCCTGAATGAAAATCTTTTTTGTGGATTTTCATGTGTTCCGTAAGCTCTCTGATACGCGCCGTGAGGATAGCAACCTGAACTTCCGTTGAGCCGGTGTCGCCCTCATGCGTCTTGTACTCTTCGATGATAACTTTTTTCTTCTCCTGATCGATCATTTCAATCACTCCTGTAGGCCATTTTCGCCTGATGTCCAAGAACACAGAAGAGCGCACTAAACGCCAATCCGTGTAAAAGGCTTGGATATATTATCAGATTTTGCCGAACATGGCAAGCCTAAAATTTTGTTCCCCTGTAAGCGCTGACTGCTTTGTCAGTAGCTTATTCTCTGCAGGTGGTATATGTTTCCGTCTTCGTCGCCTTCACTGCGTCCGAGAGGCGTTCTTGAAATGTTGTAGTTTTGTATCTCCGGATTAAGCTGCTCCATAAACACGTCAGTGTTTATTCCGTTTTGTCTGGCAATACAGATTACAAGTTTGTTTGTTCGCTGATCCGCAAGCAAGGCTCTTAATTTGCCTATGTTTTCGCTGAAAGCCTCGACAGGAAAAATTGTCAGGCTTCTGTAATGCGAAAGATAATACATATCCTTAGGAATAAGGTTGATGTAAAAGCACAGGCAGTCTGAATCGCCGAACAGTTGCTGCGTGAAAAGATGCTGGCGGTATTCCCCGTACAGAAATCTGCTGTTCCAATCCGTGCATAACCAACTTCCCGCGGTAACAGACAACGCAAGAAAAACAGTCAGGCATTTGGCGATTCTGCCGCTCAGCAGACTGTCAAGCACCGTAAAAACAGCGGCAGAAATTACACAAAGACATACTGCAAAAATTGGGTACATATATTTTATGTCGCCGTACACGCCTTCGTTCAAAATAGGCGTAAGCTTTGACACAATCAGAAAATAGGCTGTAACGGAAATCAGCGCCGGCATATACTTTTTAAGCGCCGACGGAGGTATTTTGTCTTTCAAAATAACTTTGTCTTTTTTTATGGCATATACGGCGGCAAAAATGGCAGCAGCAACAGACGGCAGCAGCATATTGCCGAAAAGCTCCCCGCTGATTGTCTGCCAGTAGGCAGACAGGCGCAGAGGATAATCAGCCAGCGACATAACGTTGGGCATAAATTCCGAGGTGCCGCGCGCCCCATGAAAAATATGCGTATAAATCGCGGGAAATACCGCACATGCGGCAAGTCCGCCGCAAATCTGCGCCGCGCTGAAATACGCCGTTCCTTTCCGGTCTCTGCCGCAAAGGCGTTGTATTCCGAATACTATTGAAAGCAGAACCATATAAAACACACAGTAATAGTGCGTCAGCGCACCGAGAAACGTTACAACGGCAATTCTCACGCAGAATTTATGTGTAATATCCTGATCTGTCTGCTTTAAGAACAAATAGGTCTGGAGCGTGACAAAAAACGTTGCCATCACGTACATTCTCAGGCAGGCAAAGGAATTCAGCATAGCCGAAGAAAACACGAGCATAAGGGAAACGGCTGAAAGTATGAATTTACTGTCAGTAAGCTGCCTGACAAGTTTTCTTGATACAAAAAGTATTCCAAGCGCAAACAGCAGGTTTATCACTCCTGCAAACCACATGGAAAAGGCGCCGGGGAAGAAAGAACATACTGTGTGCAACAGCGTATAATAAAGCGGCGGGTGTGTGTCGTCCGCCTGATTTTTCCACACGTTGGCGTAATTAAAACGTCCGCCCTGCGGCACGGCGTTCACGCGCGCAAACGCGGATGAGGCAGGAATATAGGGAACACCTGGCGCAATTTTCATTCTTGTCTCATTGCCAATGACATTTTCAGCCAGATAGTTCATTTTTACTTCAACTTCGTTATTATTGGCAAGGCAATAGGAAAGAAGTTCGTCCTGAAAGTATGCCGCCTTATGCGACAGCGTAAAAATTATCAGAACCGCAAAAAGCACGTAGAGAAAAACAGCGCTTGCTTTATCCTTAAAAACATCTCCAAAATCACTGCCGCTGTTTGTATTTTTCATAACCTCACCTGTCCCCGCAATTTGTTTTGTTAATTATATAAACCGGTCTGTTTTTGGTTTCCATGTATGTTTTTGCCAGATACTGCCCCAAAATGCCTGTGCAAAGCAACTGCACTCCGCCTATGGTAAGCAGAACGCACATTGTTGATGCCCAGCCCTGTATGGGATCTCCGTATATAAGTTTGCGCAAAACAACGAACATTATAGCAAGAAACGCCAAAAGACACAGCAGAACGCCAAACGCCGTCGCCAACACAAGAGGAACCGTTGAGAAGGCGATTATGCCATCAATTGCGTACACGGACAATTTCCAAAACGACCATTTCGTTTCCCCTGCCCTGCGCTCTACGTTTTCAAATTCCAGCCATTTGTTCTTAAAGCCAACCCAGCAGAAAATACCTTTGCTGAAACGGTTGTATTCTTTCAAAGAAAGCACCGCGTTGACAAATTTCCTGTTCATAAGCCGATAATCTCTTGCGCCGTCGACAAGTTCTATTTTGGAAATTTTCGCGATCAGGCGGTAAAAACATCTCGCAAAAAACGAACGTATCGGAGGCTCGCCCTTTCGTGTTACGCGACGTGCAGCGGCAGAATCGTATCCGTCTTTTATAACTGCTTTGTACATCTGCAAAAGGAGATACAGAGGATCCTGCAAATCAACGTCCATAACCGCCGTTAAATCGCCTGTTGCGTTCTGCAATCCGGCATATATAGCCGCTTCCTTGCCGAAATTTCTGGAAAACGAAATATATTTTACGTTATTGTCCTTTTCCGCAAGTTCCTGCATAACCGCAAAAGTGGAGTCGTATGAGCCGTCGTCGACAAACATCAACTCAAACTCAACGCCGCTGAATTCTTCGGTTGTTTCGCGCATTTTGCAAAACTCGCGATAAAATATCGGAAGACTTTCCTGTTCGTTGTAACACGGAACAACAACTGATATTTTCAAGCCTTCTCCACCCCCTGCTCAAAATATTTTACCATATCGTCAGGCAGCGGCGCAATAAAGGCTGCCCCTGAAAGTCTGCCAAGTCTTCCGTCGTCAGGAAACACAACTTTATACGCATGAAGCAGTGTTCTTTTTGCGTTTTCTGCCGTGCCGCCATATTTTCTGTCGCCAAGCACGGGATATCCCGTTGCTGAAAAATGCGCGCGTATTTGATGCGTGCGGCCGGTAACTATGCGAACTTCCGCGCAGCTGAAACCGCCGCCCGCAAAAATTCTTTTATAAAGCGTCAGCGCCCTCTGCCCTTTTTCGTCAACCCGAACAATGTTGACGTCTCTGTCTTTCAGAAGCGGCAAATCAATTCTGCCTTCAAGCGGCAACTTCCCCTCAACTACAGCACGATAATTTTTTTCAATTTTTCTTTCGCGTATAAGTCCAGAAAGCAGTCTCTGAAATTTTCCGCTCAAAGCGGCAATGACAATACCTGATGTATTTCTGTCAAGCCGTTGGACAGTTGACGGATGGAAATCAGTTCTTTTCCATTCAAGTTCAGTCATAATACGTGTATAGACAGAATCAGCGCCTTTCACGTCAGGCTGTGTCAGAAGCCCTGCGGGCTTGTTGATTATCCAGATATTTTCGTCCCTGTATATAGTCTCAAGTTTTTTGGCGGCGCTGCTTTTATCTTCAGGCTGAAATGTTTCCTGATATGCAGGCTTGTCACTCCACGGAAGCTGCATAAACTGTCCGGCTTTCACCCTCGTATCGGGAGAAACTTTCTTTGCATCAAGCCGCACCTCGCCTTTGCGAATCGCCTTCATTATCGCAGAAAGCGGAATCTGCGGAAAACTTGACCGAAGCAGCCGGTCAACCCTTCTGTCCTCCTGATCTTCCGTGACGTGAAACTCAAAACCCATTTTTATCTGTTCCAGAAACGTCTCTGCGTTGCGTTGTTCCAGTTTGAAATTTCTTCGTTTTCTTTCATGTCCTTAATTGAATCGTGCCAGCAGAACATTCTGAAATCAAGCTCGTCAGCGGAAGAAACAATCATCGCCTCAGCAGTTTCGGGAATAACCGGAGAGCCATATTCTCTCAGTCCGTGATGACTGATTATAATATGCGCAAGCTGCAGTCTTAACTTTTCGTCAAGCGGATATTTTTCGCACAATTTTTCAAACATTGCGTAGCCGAGCGCAACATGGTCAATAACCGCACCTTCAATCGTAATTTCAGGCATCGTGTTCATCTTGTAGGCACGGAGCTTTCCGATATCGTGAAGCAGAGCGCCGGCAACAGCTATATCCGCGTCTACTCCGTAATTTGACCGTTTCATTGCTTCCGCCTGCCCCTTTGCGCAGTCAGCTACAGAAATTGAATGTTCGGCGAGCCCGTTGGCATACGCGTGGTGATTTGATACGGCTGCCGGCCAGCTGAAAAATTCCGACAGCATTTCGTCAGCAAAAACGGCACGCAAAAAATCTGAAATTTCTTTTCCGCAGCCGTTCACAAGCTCTTCAAAGCGTTCTTTAAGCTTTTCGGAAGAAACCGGCGATTTCGGCATATATTCCGCAGGCGCGAAACTCTTTTGATTTAGAAGCGTTATTTTATTGAAATTAAACTGCGGCTGCCCCTTATATTCGGCGACTTTGCCGTCTATTCCTACAGTGCAGCCCGTGATGCCGTCAATCTTTTCCTCTGACAGTTTTTCAGCGGGCATCGTGAGGTCGCAGTTGTCAGCCGAACGGTCAAACCACGCCGCGTCAGACCAAATTTTGGCGTCAATACCTCCGAAGCTGTCTATTGCAGTCATTTCGTAATATTTTCTTCCGTTTTTGTCCGTTCTTGAAACAAGATTTCTGACGACAAAAATGGCTTTGAAAACTTCACCCGATTTAAGTTTTTTAATCTCCGGACTCGTTAAAAGCGACATGACTCATTCCCCCGTAAATTTATTTACGTCTGATATTTTATCATACAACTAAAAATCCGCACGGTAAGTTATAATAAATGCAGCACAAAATTCGGAGGCAGACATGAACGACGTCATAACAGCTTTGGCAACGGCATACGGCGAAAGCGGAATCGCAATCGTCAGACTTTCCGGGGAAGGTTCCGCCACGCTTGCAGAACACTTGCTCTGCGGCAGGAAAAAGCTTTTGGAATATCCCCCCCGCACAATGCGGCTCTTTACGCTATCCTATAACGGTGAAGCCTTTGACGAAGCGCTTGTCGTCCGTTTTGAAAACGGCTCAAGCTACACAGGCGAAGAAAGTGTTGAGATACAGTGCCACGGAGGGATACTTTCCGCGCAGAAATGTATTGAAATTTTATGCGAAAACGGCGCAAGGATAGCACAGCCGGGGGAATTTACAAAACGCGCTTTTTTGAACGGAAGGCTTGACCTGTCGCAGGCAGAGGCTGTACTCGGCATAATACGCGCAAAAAGCAGCGAAGCGCTTGCCGCCTCTGAAAGAACGCTGCAGGGGAAATTCACGGAAGAAATAAAAAAATTTCTTGAGCTGCTTACAACTCTCGCGGCACAGCTTGAAGTCAACATAGACTTTCCCGAAGATGACACCGGACTTCTGCCGGCAGAAGAATTTTCGGCAAAAATCTCGGACGCTGTCTCATGCGGAAATGAAATAATTTCGCACTGCCGCGCCGGTATCTTGTTGCGCGAAGGCATACGCGTTGCAATCGCTGGCAAGCCGAACGCAGGGAAATCTTCGCTGCTGAACGCGCTGCTTCACGAAGAACGCGCAATAGTTACCGAAATCCCCGGCACAACGCGCGACAAAATTGAAGAACAGTTCCTGCACAAAGGAATACCGGTGCGGATAACAGACACGGCAGGAATAAGAAACACAGAAGACAAAATTGAGGCAATAGGGATACAAACCGCATTAAAAGCTGTCAGCGATGCTGATGCCGTAATATGGCTGCTTGACTCAAGCCGCGAATTTTCAGAAGAAGACATGAAAATCAAAAAAGAACTTGAAGGCAAAAAATATATTACTGTACTCAATAAATGTGACCTGCCGCAGAAAATATCAGAAAAAGATTTTTCGGAAAGCGAAATTCTGCGAATTTCAGCGGCAACCGGCAAAGGCATAGAATCGCTGAAAGACAAAATAATCGCCATCGTTTCTGACGGCGCGATACTTGCGGAAAGCTACGGCGTTTCATCGCGCCAGCTTGAATGTCTTAACCTTGCACTCAATTCTCTTAAAAATGCAAACGAAGCGCTCAATTCCGGGCTTGGCGATGACGTTACCGCTGATTGTGTTGAAGCCGCCCGCAGGCACGCTGCTTCTCTGCTCGGACTTGACCCTACCGAAAAACTGCTTGATACAGTTTTTTCCGATTTCTGCGTAGGAAAATAACAACTCCAAAACACAGCGGCTTGGGATTCTCCAAGCCGCTGTGTGCATATCTTAAGTCTTTTACGTGCGGATTACTTGAAAATAAATCCGTTTATGCCTGCTTTTTTAAGTTTGGCAAGCGTCGCCTGCGGATTATCGCCGCCGCTGACAAAGCATCTGTAATAGGTTTTCCCTTTCACAACGCCCTCACCGACAAAAGCGTTGTAACCCTTCGCGCAAAGACTGTCCGCAAGCCGCTGCGAATCGCTTCTTATCGTTGATGACATCACCTGAATATTTTTGTCGGACACTGGCTTTTGCAAGTTTGCACCAGACTGTCTGTTCCCTGTCTCTGCAGGTTTTATTTTGCCATTGCGCTCAAGCTTTTCAACTCTTTCAAGCAGCTTTTTAATCAGCTCATCCTGCGATTTCAGTTTTTCATCCTGCGCCGTGTTCTCATCGCGGATAGCGCTGTTTTCCCTTGTCAGACTTGTAACCTGATCGCTGAGTATGCTGTTTTGCTGCACAATAGCCTCGTTCTGTTCTTTCAGCGCCTTATTCTGCTCATCAACATACTTCACCTGTTTCTGCAAACTTGCTCTTGTCGCTGGCGTATTGCCCTTGCCGAACTTGTAGCTGATTCCGGCGTTGTACGCGTTCTGGCTGTTGCCTATGCTTGTTGACGCGCTGACCATAAAGTTCGGGTTCGGCTTGTACGCAACACCAACCGCTGTCGCTGATTCTCCGCGGTATCCGCCATATGCAGCAGCCGCCACAAATTTGTCGCCATCTTCGCCTGTCGGTTCTACGTAGTGCAGTCCTGCCAATGCCGCTGAAATTGCTCCGACTTCTCTGACTTCGCCTGATACAGAGCCGATCCTGTTCTGCATTTCGCCTATTGCCTGATTTGTGAGTGCGGCAAGTGTATCTACCTGTCCTTTTGTAGCTGCATCTGTCGGATTTACACCGTCAGCTACGTTGGCTATTCTGCGTTCTGCTCCGGCTGAGCCTACGGATACTACATTGCTCTCCGTTATTGTAGAACCGTTGCCAAGCGCTACGGAATTTGAAACCTCTTTTGCAATCTTAACGCCATTACCCAGTACGAAGTTGTTGTCTCCGGCTATTGTGTTGTCGTTGCCTATTGCGTAGCTTCCGTTGCCGGATACAATGTTTGGGTCGCCGAACGCGCCTGAACGGTTTCCGCTGACTTCATTTTTGTAGCCGACCGCCGTTGACATTTCGCCTGTTACTTTGTTTCCGTAGCCTGCTGCTGTTGCACCGTTGTTGTCCGCAAGCGTATTGTAGCCTACTGCCGTGGCTCCGGCAGCGACTGCTTTGGCTGCTTCATCTCCCTCAGTTTTGTATCCCTTGGCTATTTCTGTTTCACCGACTTCTATGTCGTTGATCGCTGTTTCAAGGTTTTTGAGGTCTGCCGCAACTGTATTGCCTTCAAGAATGCTGCCGCTTTGAAGCTTGCCGATAACGCTGTCAACCGCTTCCACATTTCTTGCCAGGGTACTGGTTTCCGTGATATAGTTGCCGTCATTTACATGCGTCTGCTCATACAACTGTCTGCCGTTGACCGCGTCTTTTGAGTTTTCCGCAACCGTGCCGTCCGCTACATCTGTTATCTTATTGCCTCCGGCACTGATGCCATCTTCGCTGATAACAACGTCTCCGACCGTTATGTTATTAGTCGTTATGCCGCCTTCGTTTATGACAGTTGCCGTTTCACCGCCTGCGTCTTTGACTGTAAATTCTTTCGTTTCCACGGTCTGCGTCTTTATTTCTCCGCTGCCGCTTGTAATGTTGTTTACAGTGGTCTGCAGACTGCTCACCTCTCCTTCAACAGCTGCAATTCTGCTGCCGTGTTCGCTGACAGTGTTTTCAAGCGTTGTCACGGTATTGCCGAGGTTTGTTACATCTGCCTTTGCGGCAAAGTTCTCGTCTGCATATTCCTTCGCGCTTGCAAGGGTTAATGCATCCTGCGTGTCTGCGTAGCTTTTCGCCTGTGCAAGAATGCCTGTTTCAGCATTGTTGATTGCTTCAATTGCGTCCGCATTAACTTTAACCTGTGCGTCTACCTTGCTGACCGCTGTTGTTACACTGTCTTTGTCTGCGTAGTAGTTTCCGGCAGGTGTCATTGTCGTTGCGCTGTACAGATCTGACATGTTAGCAGCATTGCGGTTGTCTGCACTCGGTGTTCCGCCGCTTGCCACGTTTGTTATCTGCTGTCCGCCTGCTGAGATGCCGTCTGTCGTAAATTTAACGGTTGTTGTGGCGTTTGCCGCTTCATAGCCTGCAGGCGTTATTGTTGCTGTGTTTGTGCCGTCACTGAGTATCACGCTTGACGCTGTCTGCGTGTAGCTGTTGCCGCTTGTGTCAGTCGTTGTTACGCCGCCTGCTGCGTATGTGCTTGTGTTTGTTCCGTCTGTTACGTTAAGTCCGTCTTTTGCAAGCGTTGCGCTGTTTGTTCCGTCTCCAACCGTTACTCCGTCTGATGTTACCGTTGTCGTGTCTGTTGATATTACGCTTCCGCCTGTTTCTTTTACTTCTGTCGTTACCGTTATGCCGTCTTTGTCCGCTTTTGTTTCTTTTGTCGTTGTCGTGCCGGCTGTTGTGTCTTCGGTAACTTCTTTGTCGTCCAGTTTTTTGGCTTTTTCCACTGTTATTGCTGAACCGTTGACGACAAGTCCTATTGTTTTGGTCGTTCCGTCAACTGTGGCGGTTATGCTTCCGTCGCTGCTTACAACTTTCAGTGTGTCGCCGAATTTGACGTTGGCTGTGCCTGTTGTGCTGTCGCTGACTGCGAAGCCTTTGGCAAGTTCGGTGTCAAGCAGGGCTATTGCGTTGATTGCAGACACGGGCGTTTCACTGCCGTCGTAGTAGTTTCCTGATGTGGTTATCATCGTTGCTGTGTACACATCGCCGATGTTTGCGGCGTTTGTTCCGCCGCTGACAAGTTCACCGCCGCTTGCCACGTTGATTATTTTTGTATTGTTGGCGTTGATGTACGCCGCACTGTTTGTCGTGTCAATAAAGTCCTTTCCTCCGACTGTCAGCTTCTGCGACGTGAGGCTCGCAGTTGTGCCGCTACCCGTTACCGCAACGCCCGTATTTGAAATCGTCGTGTTCTCCGTGCTTGAACCCGCCATTACGCTGTCAAGCGTGATGTCTTTGTTCAGCGCAACTTCTACCGTGGCGTTTGTACCATCGCCCGTTACTTTTGTCGTTATGTTTTTCTTCGATGTGCCTGTTGTTTCTCCGCCGGCTATTGTCGTCGTTGCTCCGCCGTATATCGTCTGCGTTTCTCCGCTGTCCGCCGCTACAACACGGCTTGTGTCAAGTCCTGTTACTTCTTTGACGTTGTCTGCTCCGTTGCCATACGCGTCTTTTTCTGTTATAGTCAGTTTCTTGTTCGTCTTGTCATAGGCTACGCTGTCTATCTTGTAATCGTGTATCGCGTCTGTTACAAGGTCTGTTGTCGTTCCGTCAACTCTTGTCGCCGTGATTTTGCCGTCTGTTCCAAGCGCAAGCGTTTTTATCGACGCATTGTTGAGTTTGCCAAGCGATGTCGTCACGTTGTCATTGTCCGCAAGGAAACCGCCGGTTGTGTAGCCGCTTCTTGTGCCGATTGCGGCGTCAAGGCTGTTTATCGCCGCGGATATTTCGCTTCCCGCCGTATTCGCGTTGCCGTACGTGTTGGCAACCTTTGACTTGAGCGTTGTGCCGTCAACCTGTA
>JAUNNW010000152.1 GCA_030531285.1 Synergistaceae bacterium
AAATATTTTACTGTTTTTTTGAAAAAGTGATTGACAACAAGAAGATAGAGTTATATACTTTCATATAAATTCGGAGCAATATTTAATAGCAGATGACCGAAAAGAGGTGAGAAGATGAGCTTCATTGCAGACAGAAGAAAAGAGCTAGGTATGACACAACGCGACGTGTCGATTGCATCGGGAATTACAGAAGCAACAATCAGTAAAATGGAGCGCGGGAAATTTAATCCATCGGCGAAAGTTTTATTAAAGGTTTCTGGTGCTTTGAAGTGTAATCCTATCGACATATTAAACGACCTTAATTTGTAGTTTTTAGTTTAGAGATTTTATGGTATTGTTTTTAGGTGCGTCTCCGTAGCTCAGTTGGATAGAGCGTCCGCCTCCTAAGCGGAAGGTCAACGGTTCAAATCCGTTCGGGGACGCCAGATTTATATTCTTGCGAGGGTAAATTTTGAACTGCAAACTTGCTGTTTTTGATATGGACGGAACTATTCTGAACACGCTGGACGACCTTGCAGCCGCGATAAATCACGGACTGGATTATTTCGGTATGCCTGTGCGGACAACGGAAGAAGTCAGATGGTTTGTCGGAAACGGTATGCACAAGCTTGCAGAACGCGCTGTGCCGCAGGGAACCCCGCCTGAAAAGGTTGAAGCTGTTTTTGCCGAGATGCACCGTTTTTACAAGATACACTGCGCGGACAACACAAAACCTTACGACGGCATTCCCGAAATGCTGAAACGCCTGAAAGCTGACGGAGTGCTGACGGCAGTAGTTTCCAACAAGGCGGAATATGCTGTGAAAAGCCTTTGCAGGGACTATTTTGACGGGCTGTTCGACTACTCCGCCGGAGACAAGGAAGGGCGCAGAATCAAGCCGTATCCTGACATGGTTGAAGCAGTTCTTGAGCAGGCAGGCGTTGATAAAAGCGAAGCTGTGTACGTAGGGGATTCTGACGTTGATTTTCAGACGGCACTAAATTCGGGACTGTTTCCGATTATGGTTGACTGGGGTTTCCGTGGAGAGGCTTTTCTCAGAGAGCACGGCGCAGAGCTTGTTATTTTCAAACCGAAAGATATACTGCCGCTTTTGGGCATCACGGAATAGAAATCACAGCATTTCAGGGAGGAACTGCAATGACAGAGACAAGGCCGTACGTTTCATGGGAGCTTATGAATTCTTTTATGATTGATGCGTTTAAAGCATACGGAGTACCGGAGAAAGACGCTGAAATCTGTGCTGACGTGCTTCTTGAAAGCGACAGACGCGGCATAGAAAGCCACGGCTGCAACCGCTTCAAACCTATTTACATAGACCGTATCGTTAAGGGCACACTGCTTCCCGTCACAAATTTTGAAATTCTTAAGGAAACACCGACGACCGTTGTCGCGGACGCCCACGACGGTATGGGAATGGTTGCCGCGCATAAAGTTATGACCATGCTGCTTAAAAAAGCGAAACAATACGGCATGGCAGGCGGCGCGATTAAAAACTCTACCCACTACGGAATTGCCGGCTACTGGGCAACAATGGCAAGCAGAGAAGGAATGATAGGGATAACAGGCACAAACGCACGCCCGTCAATAGCGCCGACTTTTGGCGTTGAAAACATGCTGGGGACAAACCCGCTTACCTTTGCTCTTCCGACGGACGAAGAATTTCCGTTCTGCATCGACTGCGCCACGTCAATAGTGCAGCGCGGAAAAATAGAATATTACGCGCGCGAGGGCAAGCCAACCCCTGCGGGCATGGTTATTGCACGCGATGGTTCCGTGCTTACCGACAGCGAGCAGATTCTTGAAGACCTTGTGAACAAAACAGCCGCCCTTACGCCTTTGGGCGGCATAGGTGAAGAACTTGCCGGCTATAAAGGCTACGGCTACGCGGCTGTTATAGAAATACTTTCGGCTGCGCTTGCCGGCGGCAAATTTATGAAAGCACTCACGGGAATTGACGACAACGGCAAGCCGCGGATGTACTCTCTCGGACACTTCTTCTTTGTCGTTGACCCTGACGCGTTTATGGGACAGGATACGTTCAGAAAGACTGCGGGAGACATCTGCCGTGCACTTCGGGCATCGCAAAAAGAGCCTGATGCGGAAAGAATATACACTGCAGGCGAAAAAGAGTGGCTTGCATGGCTCGACCGCAGAGACAAAGGCGTTCCTGTCGGCGAAGCCGTACAGAAAGATTTAACCGGCGTGCGCGACGCGAAAAATCTGCCGTACACGTTCCCGTTTGAAAAATAGGAGGTAGACAAAATGGAAGAACAGACCGCAAGAAAAATTTATCTCGTACGCCACGCCAGCCCTGAAATTGAAGCCGGAATTTATTACGGC
>JAUNNW010000153.1 GCA_030531285.1 Synergistaceae bacterium
CGTTTTACGTTCGCCTCAGCGGCGGCTATATCCTCTGCGCGGTTTCCGCGGGCAAGCAGTCTGTACTGCTCTTCGGCGGCATTTGCCGCCTCGTGCGCGGCATTCGCCTTTTCGGCGGCAAGTTCAGCCTGACGTGCCGCGACGGCGCCTTCCTTTGCCAGCCTGTCAAAACGTTCCTTGTCACGCAGAGCCTGATCATACTGTATTTTAGCGGCGGATGCGTTTGCCCTTGCGGCGGACACCTGCTCTGACCTGAAGCCGTTTCTAAGCTGCGCAAGCTGCGCCTGCGCGGCGGCAAGACCTGCCTGTGCGGAGGCAAGAATGTCATCCGCCCCGTCAAAAGAAAGCTTTGCCACAAGGTCTCCTTTTTTGACGTCCTGTCCTTCGTCAATGTACAGTTTGTCAATGCGTCCGCTTGCCTGCGGCGCAAGCTGGACTTCCTGCACCTCAATCATGCCCGAAGCTCTTACGTATTCGGGAATTTTGCTGCGCTGCTTAAAATAACGGAAGCCGAAAGCAATGACCGCAAACAAAATCACCGCAAGAATAACCTTCTGAACGATACCCCTCATGGTACCAACTCCCACCGCAATAAATTTTTATAAGTACATTAGTATTTTATATCATGGAAACCGGCAAAACAATACGTAATTTGGCGCATCCCGGATTTATTTCTTTTGCGTTTATTTCGTTTGTATGAACGGAAAAAGAACTCCGCAGTACGATGTGCATCTCAAAACAGAAAATTCAATAGGCATATAAAACAAAGCGCGGAGAAATTCCGCACCTTGTTTTTCGTTTTCGGTTATTAGAAGAAATTCTTTTTCCAGAGAATTATTGCCGTTATGACTGATATAAACAGCGCAAGCAACAGTGCGTAAAGAAACCCAAGCGGATTTCCTGCCCACGGCACCGGTACATTCATTCCCCAAAGCCCTGAAATCATTGTAGGAATGGCAAGAACAATGGTCACAGAGGCAAGGAATTTCATGACTATGTTCAGATTGTTTGAAATGACGGAACCGAAAGCATCCATCATTCCTGTAAGAACGTCCGCCTGCACCTGAGCCATTTCTATACCCTGGTCGTATTCAATGCGTACGTCATCAAGCAGGTCTTCGTCTTCCTCGCGTATCTTGATTATGTGCGCCAGCTGCGGGTTAGAGCAGACACGCAGCAGACGTTCGATAACGACTTTGTTTGAGCGGAGCGATATTGAATAGTAGGTCAAACCCTTCTGCAATCCTAACAGTTGAAACAACTCCACGTTTTTCATTGACCGGCGCAGATCTTTTTCAATCTCGTCAGATTTTCTCGTTATCTGGCGCAGATCTTTCAGGAAAAGAGCTGCCGAACAGTAAAGCAGCTGGAACAGAAAGCGCGTGCGTTTGAAAGTTGAAAACGCCCTGTAGCGGTTTCTCGCAAACGGGTCAAACACAGCATTGTCCTTCTGGCAGATAGTTACGATATAATCCGGCGTTACAACTATGCCCAAAGGAATTGTATCGTATTCATAGCTGCCTGGCTCCCTGTCAACAGGAACATTGACAAGAATAAGTATCTGGTCGTCTTCGGTTTCGATACGCGACGTTTCTTCAGGGTCAAGTGCGGCGCGGATAAAGTCCGACGGAGCTCCTGTAAGTTTTTCAACCTCAAGCAGCTCGTCGTGCGTTGGATGAATGAGATTGACCCATGAACCAGGCTCTATCGTTTCCAGCGTCAGTGCTGTGAGCCCGTTTTCCATCGTTTTTAAGATTTCAAGCATGTGATTTCCCCCTGTCTGTACACGTACACAAACAAGCGGCTGTACCGCTCATAAATATATGTACTGAAGATAACGGGGTGAAAGAAAGGGAATTTTTTCTTCACGCCCGGCGCCTGCCGGACGTGAAGAGCAGTCCGGATCAGGCAGTAAACAATCGGTAAGACAACGGTTCAGGACCGCTACTACAACTGCTTTCCATTGCTGCTCCCTTCTCCGGAGACAGACTCCGGCTGAAATTTATAACTCACAGATTTTAAGCCACACTCACAAATTGGTCAAGCGGTTTAAGACAAAAAAAGAACCCCGTTTTGCAGGGTCCTTTAAAATTGCTGAAACAGCTTATTTGACTATTACTGAAATTCCGTTTGGGATTATCGTAACCTTCGCATCTTTGCCTTTTTTGGCAAATGCCATTTCCATTGCTTCATCAAGCGACGGCGCGAAGCTCATTTTCATATCCGTAAGCTCTTTGCGGAGCGGCTCGCGAGAAACAAAGATTACTTCGTGGTTGATAAGAATTCTTGCAAGCACCTGGCTCTGCCACTGGTCAGGCGGAGTCTG
>JAUNNW010000034.1 GCA_030531285.1 Synergistaceae bacterium
GCGCAATCTGCGAAGCAGTGCAGGCGCAGCTCAACATTCCTGTTTTCACAGGTATGTATGAGGAAAACCCGGGCGCTGATATGTACAAGAGCAAAGTATATATCTTCCCGACGAAAAACAGCGCAGCCGGCATGAAAGACGCAGTCAACGCCATGGCTCCGTTTGCCGTTAAACTCGGCAGCAAAGAAAGAATAGGCTCGTCAAAAGTTGAAGGCTTTATGCCCGGCAAACGCATCAACTTCTTCGCGGCAGAGAGAGGCTCGGCACGCGCAGTCAAAATGCTTCTTGCAAAGATTAACGGTCAGCCGTTTGAAACAGAATATCCGATGCCTGTATTTGACAGAGTAGATCCCAATCCGGCGGTCAAAGATCTTCCAAAGGCAAGAATCGCGCTCTGCACGTCAGGCGGTATTGTTCCGAAAGGCAACCCTGACCACATCGAATCTTCAAACGCTCTGAAATACGGCGAATATGACATCACAGGCGTTAACTTCCTCACCTCAGCGACGTATGAAACGGCGCACGGCGGATATGACCCTGTATATGCCAACGAAAATCCGAACCGCGTTCTCCCTGTTGACGTACTCCGCGACATGGAAAGAGAAGGCATCATCGGAAAACTCCACAACAAATACTACTCAACGGTCGGTAACGGTACGGCAGTCGCGTCAGCGAAGAAATTTGCGGCAGAATACGCGCAGAAACTCAAAGCAGACGGTGTTGACGCTGTTATCATGACCTCCACCTGAGGAACGTGCACGCGTTGCGGTGCAACGATGGTTAAAGAAATTGAAAGAGCAGGTATTCCTGTTGTTCACATGTGCACAATCACACCGATTTCACTTACGGTCGGCGCGAACAGAATAGTTCCGACAATCGCAATTCCTCACCCGCTCGGCAATCCTGCGCTTGCGGCAGACGAGGAAAAGAAACTCAGAAGAGCGCTCGTTGAAAAAGGACTCAAAGCCCTTCAGACAGAAGTCGAGGGTCAGACGCTCTTTGATTAGTATTTGCATTTTGGGCGGCGCATTGCGCGCCGCCCAAAATTACTGTTTGTTAATGTAGTTGTCAGCTTTTTTGTAAAATATAAGATTTGACCGGCAGCGGTTTGTTTCGCACTGTCTGCCGCGCGTTTGTACCACATTTGATTTGAATGAAAGTTGTTTCTGCTTATTTCCATAAATTAGGTATATGCTGTATTACAAAGAGGGAATACTGATGACAGAAGCTGCGGAACAAAAGAAAAAATATTTCAAAGGTCTTTCCAAAAGAGAATATATAATAAAAGCAAGCGAAATTATCGCGCACGAAGGAATTGCCGCTGTTTCGGTTCGCCGCGTCGCCAAGGCTATCGGCTGCACGTCGGCAAATTTGTACAGATATTTTGACAACCTTGACCAGCTTCTGTATTTTGCCGAGCTGAGAACTTTGAAAGATTACATTGCAAGCCTGAATGAAATGCAGCAGCGTCAGAAAAACTGCTGGGGAATTTACGTAGGCGTATGGGACTGCTACTGCAAAGAAGCGTTCAGCAATCCGGAAGCATACAATCTGCTGTTTTTTAACAACAAACTGGAATCAGTCAAGAAAATTAAAAGCGCCTGGGAAGAATATTATCAGATGTTCCCTGAGGAACTCTCTACAGACAATCACTGTTTCAGACTGATGCTTCAAGCGACTGAATTTATGAAACGCGATTATGAAATATGCAAGATATGTATTGACGACGGCGCGCTTACAGTCGAGAACGCGGTTATTCTCAACAGAATGGTATGTATGCTCTACAAGGGGTATTTTAAGACCGTTTATGACGAGCGTCCGTCAGTTCAGGACATTCAGAGATATATCAGAAACTGCATTGACGATATAGACAGAATGGTGTTTGCCCTCGCCTCCGACCTTAAAGGTTACACCGGATATTACAACGGCTGACGGACGGTCAGAGGTTGAAACGACCGCAGAACAGGCAGACATAAATTTTAAAGGTTTTTATTAAATTTGTTTGTGACGCGGCAGTTTCTTTGCTATAATTACTAATGTGTGGTTTTAGTTTTCTTTACGGTTTGCAGAAACGTTATACAAAGTTATCGCGATTATTATCATGCAACACAACAACTACAATAAAAAGGGGTAATGAAAATGTCCAAAATGTACGACATAATCATCATCGGCGCAGGTCCTGCGGGGCTTGCGGCAGGGCTTTACGCGGGAAGAGCCAAGATGTCCACGCTGATTATTGAAAAGGCAAAAGACGGCGGACAGATTGCAATCACAAACGAAATTGAAAATTATCCGGGCTCAGAAGCTGAAGAATCAGGCCCGACGCTTATGGCGCGTTTTTCTGCGCAGGCGGAGAAATTCGGCGCTGAAAAGGTCTATGACACAGTCATTGACGTTGAACTTGAAGGCGATGTCAAAACAATCAAATGCGAAAAAGAAACGTACCAGGCAAAGGCTGTCATCATCGCGACAGGCGCCAATCCGATGAAAATCGGCTGCCCGGGCGAAGATAAATTTACGGGCAAGGGTGTGTCTTACTGCGCGACTTGCGACGCTGCGTTCTTTGAAGATTTTGAGGTATATGTTGTCGGCGGCGGCGATGCCGCTGTTGAAGAAGCCATGTATCTCACGAAATTTGCCAGAAAAGTAACGATTATTCATCGCCGCGACGAACTTCGCGCCGCAAAATCAATTCAGGAAAAGGCATTCAAAACGCCCAAGCTTGAATTTATGTGGAACAGCGTTGTTGAGGAACTTACAGGCGACGATCTTCTCAACCGCATGGTAATCAAAGACACAAAGACAGGAGAACTCCGCGAATATCTTGCAGACCCTGAAGACGGACTGTTCGGCGTGTTTGTGTTTATCGGCTACAGACCGGCAACGACTGTGTTTGAAGGCAAACTTGAGATGGACAGAGGATATATCCCCACTGACGACCAGATGAGAACGAAAATCCCCGGCGTCTATGCAGCCGGCGATGTCCGTGTCAAGGAACTGAGACAGGTAGTAACTGCCGCTGCAGACGGTGCAATCGCTGCGTGGCAGGCTGCAAATTATATTGATTCAATGAAATAAAAGGAGGAAAAACGATGTTGGAAGTTGACAAGGAGACATTTGAAGCAGAGGTACTCAAAGCAGAAGGCTACGTGCTTGTGGATTATTTCGGCGATGGCTGCGTGCCGTGTGCGGCGCTTATGCCCCACGTTCACGCGCTTGCGGAGCAGTATGAGGGCAAAATGAAATTCTGCAGCCTCAACACAACAAAAGCGCGCCGTCTCGCGATTGGACAGAGAGTGCTTGGACTGCCTACAATCACGATTTACAAAGACGGGCAGAAGGTAGAAGAACTTATCAAAGAGGCAGCCACCCCTGAGTCTGTAAAGGCAATGGTGGAAAAATACGTTAAATAGTATTGTCAGTCTGGGTGACATTACTATAAATTCTAAAGAGGAGGAAGAGCATAATGGCTATTTTGAAGGACAAAAAAGCTATTATTATCGGAGACCGCGATGGTATTCCCGGTCCTGCGATAGCTGCCTGTGCTGAATCTGCCGGAGCGGAAGTTGTTTTCGCATCGACGGAGTGCTTTGTCTGAACGGCAGCAGGAGCTATGGACCTGGAAAACCAGAAGCGTGTCAAGGAATTCTCCGAACAGTACGGCCCTGAAAATATTGTAGTTCTTCTCGGAGCATCCGAAGGAGAAGCATCAGGACTCGCGGCTGAAACTGTTACGGCGGGAGACCCGACATTCGCAGGTCCATTGGCAGGAGTCTCGTTGGGACTCGCAGTGTACCACGTTTGTGAACCGGTAGTAAAAGAAGAGTTTGATCCTGCAGTATATGACGAACAAGTAAGCATGATGGAAATGGTACTTGACGTTGACGATATCTGCAAGGAAATGAACTCGATCAGAGAGCAGTATTGCAAATATTGTTAAGCCGAACAAAAGGGGCAAGTATAGCCTTGCCCCTTTTGCACTACTGAAAGGATGTTGATTGTGAGATGAATAACAGCGTAATCAAGGGAGCAGGCTACGTGCTTGTTCACGTTCCGGGGATGGTTATGTATCACGGAGCGACCCAGACAACTGAAAGAGTTGTTAATCCAGATTCGGAATACCTTAAGGAACTGCCGAAACACATGAGATCCTATGAGCAGTGTGTGGCATATCCGCCAAATCAGACGTATATAGGGAATCTTCCTATCGAAGAACTTGCCGCTCTTCCCGAACCTTGGGTTGACAAAACTGTTGAAGGCGCGGCAAGATACGGAAAATTCGGTGAAATTATGCCCGAAGCAGAATTTATTATTCTCCTTCAGGTTTGTGACGCGTTTGACCTTGTACATCTTGACAAAGATTTTGTCAAAGCTCACAGAGCGGATTTTGAAGCTCATCCGCTCATGACAGACGCTATAAAAGCGCTTGTCAAAGAAGGTGTGGATGCAGCTGATGTTTTGCATTTTACAAAAGAAGAAGCAGCGGAAGAAATTGTCTACGAAGACAAGGTCGTCGGCTATGTAAAACGCGCGCACGATGTTGACGTAAACCTTTCCGCGCATGTAATGTTTGAAAATATCGTCGCTAAGGCTTCAGGTGTTCTTTCAATACTCCACATGCTGAAAAACACCGGAATCAGCCCTGCTGACGTTGAATATGTAATTGACTGCTGCGAAGAAGCATGTGGCGACATGAACCAGAGAGGCGGAGGCAATTTCGCAAAAGCGGAAGCCGAGATAGCGGGACTTATAAACGCCACAGGCTCTGATGCCCGCGGTTTCTGCGCAGGACCTGCCCACGCCATGGTTGAAGCAGCCTCGCTTGTCAAAGCCGGAACATATAAAAACGTTGTCGTTGTAGGCGGAGGATGCACGGCAAAACTTGGCATGAACGGCAAAGACCATGTCAAAAAAGATCTCCCGATACTTGAAGACTGCCTTGGCGGTTTTGCAATTCTTGTTTCGGAAAATGACGGTAAATCACCCGAAATTAACCTTGAAGTTCTCGGACGCCACACGGTAGGCACGGGCTCAGCGCCTCAAAACGTTATACAGGCGCTAGTAACCGACCCTCTTGCGGCTAACGGAATGACAATTCTTGATGTTGACAAGTTCTCGCCTGAAATGCAAAACCCCGACATCACAAAACCGGCAGGTGCAGGCGATGTTCCCGAGGCAAACTACAAAATGATAGCGGCGCTCGGCGTTAAACTCGGACAGCTTGAAAAAACGCAGCTTGCATCGTTTGTCAAAGAACACGGACTTAAAGGATATGCTCCGACACAGGGACATATTCCTTCCGGAGTTCCGTATATAGGTTATGCAAGAGAGAGTATAATGGCGGGCAAGACAAAGAATGCCATGATTATAGGCAAAGGTTCGCTCTTCCTCGGAAGAATGACCAACCTCTTTGACGGTGTTTCTTTCCTTATTCAGGCGAACACCAAAACAAATGCCCCCGCCGCCGTTGTTTCAACCGGCAAGCAGACTGTAATAGGTATTGCCGCCGAAGGGACAGAACTTGGCAGGGAAAATCTTGAAACAGCCGTTGCGCTTGCAGCCAAAAAAGGTGTTAAGGCTGTAATTGTTGAAGGCGAAAACTGCCATGCAAAAATGGAAGAAATGCTTGCAAGCGGTGAGATTGATGCCGCAGTAGCATCGCACTATCCGTTCCCGATAGGCGTGTCAACAGTCGGACGCCTTGTTACACCGGCGCTCGGAAAGGAAATGTTCCTTGCGAATACAACGGGCACGTCGCATACCGACAGAGTCGCGTGTATGGTGCTGAATACCGTGGCGGGTATAATCGCGGCAAAGGCTTGCGGCATTGAAAATCCGACAGTCGGCATCGCGAACGTTGAGGGCGCGCGTCAGGCAGAAAAAGCGCTTAACGAACTCAAAGCCGGCGGTTACGCAATTAACTTTGCCGAAAGTTCGAGGGCGGATGGCGGCGCGGTAATGCGCGGCAATGACCTGCTTAAGGCAACGTCCGATGTTATGGTTATGGATCCGCTCACAGGCAACCTTATGATGAAACTTTTCTCGGCATTCACAACAGGCGGAAGCTTTGAATCAACCGGTTACGGCTATGGGCCAGGCATCGGCGCAGGATACAACAAGCTGATCCTTATTATTTCAAGAGCGTCGGGAGCTCCTGTTATAGCCAATGCCTGCGAATATGCAGCGCAGCTTGTCAACGCCGGCTGGGTCAAAATTGCCAAGGAAGAATATGCCAAAGCAAAACGTGCCGGACTTGACAGAATTATTGACGATATCAAGGCCTCGCACCAGACAGCAGCTGCTCCTGCGAAGAAAATTGAAGCGCCTGCAAAAGAGACATGTACCTACGATATTCACGGCATAGAGGTAACTGACATTGAAGATGCCGTAGCGTCTCTTTGGGAAGCGGGAATTTACGCTGAAAGCGGAATGGGTTGCACTGGACCTGTTGTTATGATAAACGATGCGAAAAAAGAAGCGGCAGAAAAAATCCTCAGAGAAAAGAAATACATCATGTAGCACAACTTAAAGCGCTGAATTTGAGCACTGTCGGCGCGACGGTCGCAAAAGTAACTCGCGCGGCTTGAAAGGCAACAAAAGGTACAATACGATTTTTTACAACGAAAGGAGCAGTAGACGTGTTTAAAATACTCAGCAAGGAAAAACTTGCGCCAAAAGAGTTCAGTTTTTGGATTGAAGCTCCCCGCATTGCGTCGCACGCAAAGCCCGGACAGTTTGTTTCGGTGCGCATTGCCGAAACAGGCGAGCGTATTCCGCTTACCATAGCTGATTTTGACGCAGAAGCCGGCAACATCAGGCTGATATTCCAAGTTGTAGGCAAAACTACGGCGGCGATGTCGCAGCTTGAAGCGGGAGATGAAATTAAAGACATCGCAGGGCCTCTCGGCAAAGCAAGCGAAGTCGACAAATTCGGCACGGTGCTTTTGATAGGCGGTGGCATAGGAATAGCCGCAATTTTTCCGATACTTCGCAAACTGAAGCAACTCGGCAACCGCGTAATCGCGATTCTCGGCGGCAGAAGCGCAGACCTTGTGATTCTCAAAGAAGAATGCAAAGAATTCTGCGATGAACTGATCATTACGACGGACGACGGTTCTTTGGGACAAAAAGGGCTTGTAACAGACGCCATGAGAGAACTTGCTACCCGCGGAGAAAAGCCTGAACAGGTGTGGTGCGTCGGTCCTTCGATTATGATGAAATTCTGCCAGCTGACGGCGAAAGAACTTGGTTGGCCGATATGGGTGTCGCTCAATCCTCTTATGCTTGACGGTACCGGAATGTGCGGCTGCTGCCGCGTGACAATAGACGGCGAAATTAAATTTGCCTGTGTTGACGGTCCTGAATTTGACGGACATAAGGTCGATTGGGTGGAATTTATGAACCGTCTTGCGCAGTACAGAGATGAAGAGAAAATATCAATGGAAAAATACGCGGCAGAGGTTGGTGAAGAGTCATGGCAGTAGAGCAGAAGACGAAAACCCCGATAGCGGAGCAGGATCCTGTTGTTCGCAGCACTAATTTCCAAGAGGTTTGTCTCGGCTACACTGCTGATGAAGCGAAACAGGAAGCCTCCCGCTGTCTCCAGTGCAAAACAAAGCCGTGTATGAACGGGTGCCCTGTCGGCATAGACATACCTGAATTTATTCGCGCGCTGCGTGAGGGAAACACGGACGAAGCAGCGGAAATCATCGCGAAATACAGCTGTTTCCCCGCGGTTTGCGGACGTGTCTGCCCTCAGGAAAAACAGTGCGAAGGCGTTTGCACGGTCGGCAGAATAAAAGACTGTGAACCCGTAGCAATAGGCAAACTCGAACGTTTTGTGGCGGACACCGCGCTTGAAAAAGGCATAAAGGTTACGCCGCCGAAAGAAAACAACGGCAAAAAGGTTGCGGTAATAGGCGCAGGGCCTTCTGCTTTGGCGCTTGCGGGCGAGCTTGCAAAGAAAGGCTTTGGCGTGAAAATATTTGAAGCTCTTCACGAAGCAGGCGGAGTGCTTATCTACGGTATCCCTGAGTTCCGTCTTCCGAAATCGATAGTTGCAGCAGAGGTTGAAAAACTGCGTCAGCTTGGTGTTGAAATCGAATGCAATGTCGTTGTCGGAAAAACAATAACGATGGAAGAATTGCGCGCGGAATATGATGCAATCTACATTGCTGTCGGCGCAGGCACGCCCAATATGCAGGGAATAGCTGGGAGTTCGCTCAACGGCGTATACGCTGCAAACGAATACCTTACAAGAATAAACCTTATGAAGGGTTACAAATTCCCTGAGTGCGACACACCCTCAAAACGCGCGAAAAACGTTGTCGTAGTGGGTGCAGGAAACGTTGCCATGGATTCCGCCCGCAGCGCGAAACGTCTTGGCGCAGAGCGCGTAACGCTTGTCTATCGCCGTTCGGTTGAAGAAATGCCCGCTCGTATCGAAGAATATCACCATGCGGTGCAGGAAGGCATAGAGTTCGCATGGCTGACAAACCCTGTTGAGTATCTCGGCGATGAAAAAGGAAAACTCACCGGTGTACGCTGCATAAAAATGCAGCTTGGAGAGCCTGATGACAACGGTCGCCGCCGCCCGTCACCCATCGAGGGCAGCGAATTTGAAATTCCGTGCGACCTTGTGGTAGAGGCCATAGGGCAGGGACCGAACAGAGTGTTGCTTGACGAAGCGCCTGACCTTGCGTTAAACAAACGCGGCTACATAGATGCAGACCCTGAGACAGGCAAGACCTCAATACCCGGTGTCTACGCCGGAGGTGATATAGTTACCGGCGCCGCTACGGTTATAGGTGCAATGGGCGCCGCAAAAAAAGCCGCAAAAGCTATTGAAGAGTATCTTACAAAATAAACTAACCGTTGATACAAAGGTTCTTCACGGAATTCCGTGAGGAACCTTTGACCGGCAAAAAAAGGAGTTAAAATGGTTAGATTATTCAATTAATTTATTGTTTTAAATGTTGTGGTATGTTATCATGTACACACATACCGCAAGTGTTTCCCTTGCAGCACACAACAGGAAACGAAGGAACTCTGGAGAATCCCGCGTCAGAGCGGGTGCCGAAGGTGCAAGGCGCAAGCCGAGTCTCTCAGGCAAAAGGACAGAGCAACCATAAGTACGGTTGACAGTTGCCTTGTTTTTCAGAACTTCCGCGTAAAACGGAAGTTAAATTTTTGTTAAAGGGGGAGTGTGGGGAACAGACAACTGACCACAGATGTTCAATGTCGCTGTATAACTCAAAAGGAGGAAGATGTATATGGATTTCACGACAGTTTCTAATTTACCCATTTTTTGGGCGCTTGCCGGTGTTACTATTGTTATTTCGGCGCTGCAGGCGTATTTCTACATCAGAGAAGCCAATATAGCCACAAGAGAATGCAACATAAACCCTGAAATTCCGAAACAGGCATTCAGAATTGGTTTGATTTCTGCAATAGGACCTGCGCTTGGAGTTTTCATCGTCATGGTTGGCTTGATGGCGGCTATCGGCGGACCGATGGCATGGCTTCGCCTTTCAATCATAGGCGCTGCCCCCACCGAGCTTGCGGCAGCAACCTGCGGCGCTCAGGCATGCGGTATGGACAACCTCGCAGACCCCAGATTCAACGAACTTTGGATGCTTGCCGTTGCATGGTTTGGTATGGCACTGAACGGTGCAGGCTGGCTCGTTTTCACGGGACTTTTCACACCCGGTCTTGAAAAACTGCGCGACAAACTTTCAGGCGGCGACACAAGCTGGCTCGCGGCTATGTCTGCGGCATGCTCAATCGGTATCTTTGCCTATCTGAACGCAAACAACATCATCACAAAAACGCGCGGAATCAATATTGGCGGCACCTGGGCAGCGTTGGGCGGCGCCGTAAGCATGATGATTATCGGTCGTGTTTTTGTCCCGAAATGCCCCAAGCTTGCCGAATATTCACTCGGTATAGCAATGATTATCGGCATTGCGCTTGCGCTCATGTTCGCGTAGAAAGGAGAGAATTACCATGGCAAACAATTACGATCTCTCAACCTGGAAAAAAGACTGTATCAAAATAGGAGCTCCGACAAACCTGCTTGCAGCGGCAACAGCGTTCCTTCCCGTGCTTTATCTCTGCATGAAGTACAACTGCTGGCCGAACATCAGCTACGTTCTTGAAGCCTGGCTGCAGACGGCGCTTCTTTTCGGCGCTTTCTATATCGTTGAACCGATTTCTTACTATGCCTCACTCGGTATGGCAGGAACATATCTCAGCTTCCTTTCTGGAAACATAGGCAATATGCGCGTTCCCTGCGCCGCTCTCGCGCTTGACGTTACAAAGAGCGAAGCAGGAACGATTCAGGCTGAAATCGTTTCCACAATGGCAATTTGCGGTTCAATTATCACAAACCTCATAGCAACCACAGCAGCCGCTATTTGCGGAGCCGCGGTTGTTGCAATGCTGCCCGAATCAATCAGCCTTGGACTCAAAGTCTATGCGTCAGCAGCAATTTTTGGCGCTACGCTTGGCAATTTCGGTCTCAAACAGCCGAAACTCGCGCTTTGCTCGCTTGCGATTCCCGTTGCTTGCAAACTGATTGGCGGTATGCAGGCGTGGCTTGTTATCGTCCTTTCAGTTTTCGGAACTGTCGCAATCGCGCGAATGATGTACACGGCAGGTAAAAAGAAAGCTGCATAAACGGAGGCGATTGTTATGATGTGGAATGAATGCAAAGACTTGCAGGATTATATCGTTTCAATGCGCAGAGATCTGCATAAAATCCCTGAACTTGGTCTTAATCTTCCCAAAACCCGCGACTATGTTACGGCAAAGCTTGACGAATACGGCATTCCCTACAAGCTTTCGGAAAAAGACAGCAGCATAATCGCAACGCTCAAGGGCGGCAAGCCCGGCAAAACCGTAGCATTGCGCGCTGATATGGACGCGCTTCCGATTACGGAAGAAACGGGCTTGGAATTTGCGTCAACGCACCCCGGATGCATGCACGCGTGCGGACACGACAACCACGCTGCAATGCTGCTCGGAGCGGCAAAGATTCTTGCGGCGCACAAAGACGAACTTTGCGGCGAAGTAAGATTTTTGTTCCAGACAGCGGAAGAAATTGCAAAAGGATCGCGCATTGTGATAGAAAACGGCGGAATTGACGGTGTTGACGCAGTCTACGGCATGCATATAGGCTCAATCCTTGACAAGGCTATTCCTGCAGGAACATTTATTGTATGCCCGGGACCTGTAATGGCTTCCTACGACCGTTTTGTTATCAAAATCAAAGGTTCAGCCTGCCACGGCTCAACACCCGAAAAAGGCATTGACCCGATTAACATTGCGGCTCATGTAGTTCTTGGACTTGAAGCAATTATCGCCCGCGAATTTAACGCCTGTGACCCGTGCGTTGTCACAGTCGGAAAAATCGCCGGCGGAAGCCAGTACAACGTTATTCCCGACGAAGTTGTGCTTGAAGGTACAACCCGTGCGTTCAAAGAAGAAGTCCGCCGGAAAATGGCGGCACGCATTGAGCAGATTGCAAAATCAACAGCCGAAGCTTTCGGCGGCAC
>JAUNNW010000035.1 GCA_030531285.1 Synergistaceae bacterium
AATTTCTTTTTCAAATTCTTTGTAAAAACATTCGCGTTCAGGGCGGGGTCCAACTACGGACATATCGCCTTTGAGGATGTTCCAAAGCTGAGGAAGTTCGTCAAGTCTTCTGTCGCGAAGTTTCCTGCCCAGTTTGGTTACGCGGGGGTCATCTTCTTCCGCCCAGCAGGGCCCGTTGTTTTCCGCGTCAATTTTCATGCTGCGGAATTTGTAGAGCGTGAAGGGTTTGCCGTTCAGCCCAAGCCTTTCCTGTTTGAATATTGCAGGACCTTTGCTGTCTTTTTTTATAAGATAGGCGATGACGAGCATAGGAAGCGCGAAAATAACAAGCGCGCAAAGGGAAGACACTATGTCAAAGCAGCGTTTTACAAGGTCGTAAAACGGTTTTTTTTCTGCTGAGTTTTCCGCCGTGTCGTTCATAGCCTTCCCCGCCGCCAGTATATTTCGCCGCGCAGTACGCGCAAATATGCCCTGTCAATTTCCAATGCCGTTTTAATTATAGTCTTTTTATTGTAAATTACAATATAAAATATCTTGTATTGCGCAGGCTGTTTTTTTACTGATATTTTCTTTTTATGCCAAAGGATACCCTGACTATTTCGTCCAAAAATTCCGGAAAATTTACGCCGTAGGCTTTGGCAGCTTTCGGAACAAGGCTTGTTGAGGTCATGCCCGGCGCCATATTTGCTTCCAGCGCGTAAACTTGCCCGTCTTCCGTCACTCTGAAATCCGTGCGGCTGTACACTCTGGCGCCTAAACTTTTGTGCGCGAGCAGCGCGGCGGTTTGAATTTTTGCCGTGAGTTCGGCGTCAAATTCCGCAGGGCAGACGTATTCGGTGTTTCCGTGCGTGTATTTGTTTTTGTAGTCGTAAAAGCCTTCTTTTGGTTTTATTTCTATAACGGGAAGCGCAACGACGCTTCCGTCGGCTCTTTCCCAAACGGGGCAGGTTGCTTCTTTTCCCGGGATGTACTGTTCAACAAGCGCTTTGTCTTCGTACACGTAGCTGTTCCATGCAAGTTCCATGCCGCGCTTAAAGTCTTCGCGGCTTGTTACCTGAGTCAGCCCAACAGTGCTTCCTCCGCTGTTTGGTTTGATTATCAAATGTCCGTATTTTTCAAGCATGGCGGCGTCGCGGTCGTCAAAAACGCTGCCTTTTGTTTTTGCGTAGCCTTCGGCAACCTGTACTCCGGAAGCGGCAAAAAGAAAGCGGGCTGCGTCTTTGTACATGCCAAACATACAGGCTTCGGCTCCTGAGCCCGTAAAGGGTATTCCGTGAGACGCAAGACACGCCTGAAGCGTGCCGTCTTCTCCCCAGTCGCCGTGCAATGCGACAAATACCCCGTCAGCATCGTAGTCTGCCCAGTTGAGGACGAGTTCTTCCGGCGAACGTATGTCCGCTTTTATAACATCGTGTCCAAATTCGGCAAGCGCAGATGCCACCGCCTCTCCGGAGTTCAGCGAAACTTCTCTTTCAGGACTTGTGCCGCCGCACGCAACTGTTATTTTCATGGTTAATCCACCCTTTGCTATCTGTTTGAACCTATGTTAATTTTGTTTTGAGGATACGCGTTGATGTAGAATGTGAGTCCGAGCTGATTTTCAGTGCCGTAAAATTCATGTCTTCCCCAAAGTTCCCACGTGTAGCAGTGTTTATTGTACGTCAGCGCGTAGTTTATGGCAGGGAAACGGTCGTTCACGAAATCGTAATAACCCGAAAGCGATACTCTCCATTTTGAGTAGGAAGGCCCTATCGGCAATGGGAATGACAGTGTCTGATTTACGTATATATCGTCGCTCAGACGGTCAAAATTCAGCGGGCTGTAATCGTACATCCAGCGTCTGTAATAGCGCGTGCTCAAATTGAACGCGCCGATGTTGTAACTTACGCCTATCCACGCGTCAACTGCTCTTTGCGCGCTTTTGTTTTCGTCGCTGTATTTGCTGTACTGATACACGGCTCCGTAATAGGGCGTAAGGAAATTGAACAGTTTAACGTTGAAATTGCTTTGAGCGCGGGCAAGCAGCTGGAAACGGTTGGTTTCGCCTATTTTGCTTCTGTCATCACCGTATCTTCCGAATACTGTTTCAAAGGACATTTTCGCGGGTTTAAAGTTCTTGAAAAACCATGGCGAGCCTATTGTAAGTTCAGGTCTGCGCGACAGATTGTAGCGGCTTGTGGTGCCTATTACGTGCTGCGTCGAATAGACTTCGTTTTCCGAGTAGCGCAGGCGCGCATTCCAGCCGTGCAGCCAGTAGCTTAAAGCAAGCGAGGGTCTCCACATCAGAGAATCGTCATCGCTGTTGTATTGTCTGTTCGTTGCGGCATAAAAACTTAAATTTTTCGCAAGCTGTTTGCTGTAACTAAAAGAAGCTTCAAACATATTTTCTGTCCAGTAGGAGGCAGATGCTTCAAGCGTTCCCCATTTGCCAAGATATTTTGCCGCGTTCACCCCGACTCCCGCGCCTTTTTTTGAGGTGTAGCCTATCATGGGCATGAACTTGTCTTTCTTTTTCGGTTTTATGATATAGTCAAACGGATAGTTCATGGCAAGATGACCGCCGAAATATAAGGCGGGCTTTTTCAGTATTGTAGCTTTGCCGGGGATTATTATCGCTCTTTTCGTTTTAATCCTGTAGTGCGGTTTGTTAAAATCGCAGGTTGTGGCGGAAACGTCCTGCCACCGGGCTATAACATCTTTGTTGTCTATCTTCTTTTTGCCCACGTGTTTGCGTTTTGCCAATTTTTCGGCAACCGCCTCATCGGCGGGAAGAAAATGCACGTCTCTGCCGTTCAGGAAGATTGCTTCTGCTTTCCCGCTGACTTCGGTGAACACTCCGCGCTTGGTCATGGTGTTGTATTCAAGTTCTTTGCCGACGTAGGTACTTTTGTCGTTGACAACAATAACATCGTTGTTTTCGTCTGACATGGCATGAACAACGTATGTATTTGAGTCATATTCAACGTACGGCGCACGAATCGTTGTCAGCTGGTTTCTGGCACAGACGTTGCCGGTGGCAACGGCGATTCCGCTTGTTTGGTTGTAACTCACGTAATCGGCGTCAAGCAATACTTCCTGCGATTTTTTGTACGGTTTTACTTCCAAACCTTCATATTCCGCGTTATCTTCCGTGTTTTGAACAACAACAGGGTCAATGTCGAGCGGTTTATGTTCCTCCTGCTCTTCAAAAAGTTCCTTCTCTGCGTACAGATTTTCTTCAACACCGTCTCCAAAACCCGAGTTAATCATGTCCGAATTGCTGTTTATGTAGAAATCATCACCGGCAGATACAAAGCCCGCCGACGCACACAGCAGGATAAAAGCAGCCAGACAAATTATTACACCGCGTTTATTTACCATGATATTTTGCCTCCGCCCTTTACCTGACAGTCTCCGCTTACAGAGTTAAATGAACCTGTTTCGCCTGTCAGCGTTGTTTCGTGATCGGTGAGATTGAGTTTTTCGCTGAAATTCCATACGTCGGTTTTTTCGTTGTATTCGGCGATTCCTGTTGTCATATCATAGGTCTTGTCGCCTGAAAACATCGTGCCTTTTGCATTTTCAAGTTTAAGATTGCCGTTATCTCTGCTGAAAATTCCTTTTTTTGCATATACGCGGCTTTCGGTACCGTCATTTTCATTTATGATAACGTCTAATTTGTCGCCGTACAGTACGTTGTCTTTTGTTTCCACTCTGGGAGATTTCAATCTCCATCTGCGGTTGTTAATCACTCTGTCAAGTTTTACGTCATGTATAACAACGTCCGGCAGTTTTTCAATTTTTGTTGTCAAGTCAAGGCGAAAATCACGATACAGATAGCCTCCGCAGACAGCGGCAGCGAGGAGCAGAATTATTATTCTGCTCCTTTTGCTGCTCAGTATGCTTAGAATTTTTCTGATGTCCGCGGTCATTGACTGCTTTTACTGCTGAACAGGTTTATCCGCAGGCTGGGTGGCTCCGCTTCCCTGCGGAGACGGCTGATTTTCGCTCATGGAAGCGTAATTTGAAATGGAGGAAGGTATTTTGTAGCCCTTTACCTCTGCCGCTTCCGCCGTTTCCACGTAGAATACCGTTCCTTCTTTCAGCTGTTTGTCGTTTCCGCGGATAAAAGCCCCTGTTACCAAACCTACAGGCCCAAGAATAACCGCGCCCGCAAAACTTGCGCCCACGGCGCCTATGGTTGTTCCCTCTACGTTGGCGGCTTTTTTGGCAAAATCGCCTATGCCTACCGGTATCTGCTTTGGCTGAATTGTCTCAAGAAGGTCAAATTTCATTTCTATTTCAGAACCGCGTCCGAAGCTGCGGGGAGCTTTTACCTTTGTGATGGTTGCAAGAAGTCTGCTGCCTGCCGGAGCTACTATTATGTCGTCCTGTTTGATTTCGTTCAAAAGACCGAGCACAACTCTGTCGCCGGGTTTGCACGTGCGCACCGTGAGAGTTTTGAGCAGCTGGGCTTTCACAACGGTTCCCGCCGGCAGTGTAGCCTGTGAGTAACTTGTATTTTCCGGCAGTATTTTGCCAAGCATTTTTTCCGTGCGGGAAGCTACGGGGCCTTCCGTAGTGGCGCCGTCTATAACAATTTCCACTGTATCCAGACGGCGTGAAAGTCCTGCTTCGGGCATTATTTTTTTCGTGGTTCCCCATTCAGAAATGGCAACTTTGTAAAGCAGCGACGGTGAACTTTCAGATCCATCTTCAAGAAATCTGAGCAGGGCAGTCTGACGCTCTGTAAGACTGCCGGGAAGTTCGCGCCCGAAAACGTCTTTTTCCAGACGGCACAGTCTGGGCAGCAAAGCACCTGACTGCACCTGCGCGTAAACTATTGTTTCGCAGCGTTCGAGAACCTGAAAAAGCGCTGCTCCAGGTTCGTTGACTTTCATCTTTTCCGCAAGAGCAGCTGCCTCTTTTGCCTCAGCTTCTTCCTTAGCTTTTTCTGCTGCTTCCTGCTCTGCAGGATCATCTGAAGGAACGGGATTTGTTACTGTTTTTTCCGCGGGTTTTTCTGCCGAGGTCTGAGCGGCAAATGACGCCGCTGCGCAGGACAGACAGAAAAGTGCAATTAAAAGAGCCGTAATAAACTTTTTCATTTTTCAAATTCCTCCCTTGTGTCAATAATTTAGTTCTGTTTGTTTTCAGCTGTTTTTTTGAGCTGAATTGCGGTTCTGATAAAGTCTTCAAAAAGCGGGTGCGGCTTTACAGGCCTTGACAGGAATTCGGGCTGGAACTGAACGCCTATCATCCACGGGTGCCCCGAAATCTCCAAAATCTCAACCTGTCCGGCTGACGGGCAGCGTCCGGCAACTTTAAGCCCTGCTTTTTCCAGCTGCTCCGTGTACTCGTTGTTAATTTCATAATGGCGGCTGTGCCTTTCATCGACGCTTGTCTCTTTGTAGATTGCCGCCGTTTTAGTACCCGAAACCAGATTGCATTTGTATGCTCCTATACGGGGGGCGCTGCCTTCTGCAACGCCGCATATTACAGGGGCATCCGTGTTTTTATTAAATTCGGTGCTGTCCGCATTAACAAGACCAAGCACATCGCGCGCAAATTCAACAACCATTGCCTGCATTCCAAGGCAGGTGCCAAAATAAGGGACTCCCTTTTCACGCGCATATTTCGCTGCTTTTATTTCCCCGTTCAGGTTTTTATGTTCTGCGCCTCCGGGAACAAAAATCGCATCAACACCGCTTAGCATTTCTTCTGCTGAACAGGTTTCAAGTTTTTCGACTTCTATCGGTTTGATATTGACTTTGACGTCATTTGCCACACCTGCGTGCAGCAGTGCTTCATTAACGCTGAGATAGGCATCCTTGATGTCTGCATATTTTCCGACCAAAGCCACCGTTACCTCGTCTTTTCTGTTGTCATAGCGGGTAAGGAATTTTTCCCAGTCGCGCAGATCAGGTTCGCCGTCTGCGGGAAGTCCGAGCTTTCTGAGAATTGCCATGTCAAAACCCTGTTTGTGAAGTGTCGGCGGGATTCTGTATATTGTGTCGGCATCCTTTGCCTCAAAAACAAGTTTGGGATCCACACTGCAGAACAGTCCTATTTTATCTTTCATTCCCTGGTCAACGTCCTGCTGGCAGCGGAGAACTATTACGTCCGGCTGGATGCCTATTCTTCTGAGTTCATTGACACTGTGCTGCGTCGGCTTTGTCTTAAGTTCTGCCGAAGCCGCAATATAAGGCACAAGCGTAACGTGACAGTACACTATGTTTTCTCTGCCTACTCTTGCCGGAAGCTGGCGTATTGCTTCAAGATACGGCAGCCCTTCTATGTCTCCGACCGTGCCCCCTATTTCGGCTATGACAATATCTTTGCCTTCGCCGGCACGGACTATTCTGTCCTGAATTTCATTTGTGATATGCGGAATAACCTGAACAGTGCCTCCGCCGTATCCTCCTGCGCGTTCACGCTGTATAACAGCAGAATAAACCTTGCCCGTTGTACAGCTGTTAACTGCGGCAATAGGCTCCCCGATGAAGCGTTCGTAATGTCCGAGATCCAAGTCTGTTTCCGCTCCGTCCCACGTGACAAAAACTTCACCGTGCTGAAACGGACTCATTGCGCCTGCATCGTAGTTGATATACGGGTCCATTTTGATGCTGCTCACTCTGAAACCGCGGCTTTTCATAAGAGTGCCCAGCGATGCGGCAGTTATTCCTTTTCCCAAGGAAGAAACAACTCCGCCCGTTACAAAGATGTACTTGGTCATGTTAACCACTCCTTTGCGCTGCAAATATATTGCAAAATTTATTGATATTCTTCATTTGTCCAACTTCGCTGCTTTACCTCAAACCACGCATGGGATTCGTAGGACGTCCCCCGCGCCTTATTTCAAAGTGGCAGTGATTGCCCGTAGATCTTCCAGTGCTTCCAACTCTTGCTATTATCTGCCCTCTGCTGACGGATCTTCCAACGCCTACGAGCAATGCGCTGTTGTGTCCGTAAAGCGTGGAAACGCCGCCGCCGTGCTGAATAATTATAGTTTTACCGTAACCGCTCATCCAGCCTGCATGTGAAACAACGCCGCTTGCCGAGGCAACAACCGGAGTGCCGCGGGGGGCGCCTATGTCTATGCCGGAATGGAAAACAGACCTGCGCCGTCTGAACGGGCTTCTTCTGTAACCGTATGAACTCGTAATTCGTCCGTGGCAAGGCCAGCGGAAACGGCCGACAGAGCCTTCTGTTTCCGGCAGTATCCTGCCCGCGAAACGAGAGTCTGACTTTGAACCTGAGGCAAACAGATAAGTTTCAGGCTGTCTGCCTCCGGGAACAAAAATCTTTGTCCCCGCTCTCAGACTGTTTTCTTTTATGCCGTTCGCGCGCATAATGGAGACCGAGCTGCTTCTGTATCGTCTCGCAATGCTTGTAACCGTGTCATTCTTCTGCGCACGGACGTAAATGCCGTTCATCGTAGGTATTGTCAGCGTGTTGCCTGCGGAAAATCTTTTTCCTGCATTTGCGGACATCAAGGTCTCGGCTTTTATGCCGAAACGCCTTGCAATTTTGGCTGCGGTATCCCCGCGCTGTATAACGTACGCCAAAGGATGCATTTTGTTCTTTTCTCTTGCGATACGCTCAGCTTCAGCACGAATTTTCAGCACGTAATTGCGCGTAATTTCAATATCCCAGTCAGAATCAGGGATAAAAAGCAAAGTTCCTTCCTTAACTGTTTCCGTGTTCTCGGAAAAGCAATTCGCCTTTCTCACATCATCAGGATTGGCGTTAAATTCCTTCGCTACGGAGGATATTGTATCTTCAGGCCCCGTAATGTATTCTTTCCAGTGAATATCTTCCGTCAGAGTGTCCTTTTCAGCCTCTGAAATGGGGCCGTCATTATTCTGCAAAACGTTGTACATTTTTATCTCGCCGCTGTCAGTGTCAGGCAGACTGGGTATTCTTCCTATACCCAGCGGGGTTATTACTTCTTTTTCAATTTTTTCCTCACTGCTGCCGACAACATCGCTGATGTCCACAAGTCTGAAGCCGCTGTCGCTTTCCTGCAGATTAGCGGGCATCATCATAAACTCCGAGGTATAGCCAGCTCTCCTTACAGTCACATAACTGCTGAAATAGGCTGTTGCAAAAACAGCCATGAATGCAATAACCGCAGAATACACTATTAAAGTCTTTCTGTTCTTCGAATTAAAGTGCACCTTTTCCCCTAAACGTTCTCCCGCCGGATTTGCTTTACAGACACATTAGGAATTATCCTGACTATTTAATTCTTATCGTTGCCAGAAATTCCTTGTTGGTACCGGTTGTACGCAGACGCTCAAGTATAAGATTGAGCACCTCTGCTTCGTCCATGTTTGCGATTTTTCTTCTCAGCACGTTTATCCTCTGCAAATCTTCTTCCGAAACAAGAAGATCATCTCGGCGCGTTGATGATTTTGTAATATCTAAAGCAGGGAAAATGCGCTGCTCGGCTATCTTTCTGGACAGCTGAACCTCCATATTGCCCGTGCCCTTAAATTCTTCGTAAATTACATCGTCCATGCGGCTGCCGGTTTCAACCAGCGTTGTGCCTATAATCGTAAAACTTCCGCCGTTTTCAAAATTTCTGGCTGCGCCGAAAAACTTTTTCGGGAAATACAGCGCAGCAGGATCCATACCGCCGGAGAGAGTGCGTCCTGACGGCTGGGCGACAAGATTGGAAGCTCTTGCCAGCCTTGTAATTGAGTCAAGCAGAAGAACAACGTCCTTGCCGGCTTCAGCAAGGCGTTTGGCTTTTTCCAAAGCAAGCGAAGCAACCCTGATATGTTCTTCCGCCGGACGGTCAAAGGTTGACGCAATCACTTCTCCGCAAACCGAACGCGTCATGTCGGTAACCTCTTCAGGACGCTCATCAATTAACAGAACCATAAGGATAACTTCAGGATGATTCTTGGTAATTGCATTTGCTATATGTTTCAGCAGCGTTGTTTTACCCGCTTTCGGCGGAGAAACTATCAAAGCACGCTGTCCTTTGCCGATCGGGGCAAAAAGATCTACTATTCTTGTGTCAACCTTTCTGGATTCCGTTTCAAGCTTAAGTTTCTGATTGGGGAATACAGGCGTCAGTCTTTCAAAAATCGGGCGCTGCTTTGCCAAATCAGGATCCATACAGCTTACGTTTTCAACACGCAAAATAGCCGCAAACTGTTCACCCTCGCGAGGAGGCCTTACAACTCCCCATACAATATCCCCGTTGCGGAGTCCCAAACGGCGTATCTGCGAAGCAGAAACGTATATATCATCGCTGCCAGGGAGGAGTCCTGACGAACGCAGAAAACCAAATCCTGCGCCGTTTTCGGATGTCCTTATTTCAAGAGTGCCTCCTCCAAAACCGTAACCCATGGACAGCGCCTGATTGCGCAGAATTTCCAAAATCAGATTATCATAGCGCAGCTCTTCATATTCCGGCACACAAAAACGTGCCGCGAGTTTGTACAACTCTGCGACAGAGAGCTTTGCAAGATCGCCGAAACTGAATTCAGGCTGAGTATGCTGCTGCGAAACATTATCCTGCTGTTTCGCTTCGGCATATTGCCCTGCACCTCTGTTTTCATCAACGGCTCCGTCACCAAACACGGGAACTGTTTGTTTAATTTCTGACGCAGTTACGTTTTCCTCCGTTTTTTCAACAGTTTTAGGAGGACGTCCGCGCCTCTTTGGCGCTTCCTGTTCAGACTCGGCAGTAAGCCGAACAGCCTTTTTCTGCTGCGTGTCTGCGGCATTTTCAAAATCAGCCTTGCGCGGACGCCCGCGCTTTTTCTTAACGTCTGCGGCCTCTTCGGTGTTTTCTGCTGTTATTTTTGTTCTTGGCAACATGAACCCCTCCGGACTTGTGTCTCTTTTTTACAAGTTTTGTTTTGTTTCCAGCACCTGATTTATCTCTGGCATCGGTTTTATTTTTGTTTTGCGCGTCGATTTTGCGCTTCATCGCAGCCGTATTTTTCGTATTCGTTTCAGCCTCGTCCGCATCAATAATTTCAAAGCTTTCAGGAACAGTTTTCCAAACCTTTACAGCATTGGAAATAACTACGCTGTATTTCCCTGCCGGCAAAGAACTGCCATCACCCTTAACAAGATAAAACGCCCTTACCCCCTGTTTCGGTGCGAGGGCAATCTGCTGTCTTATTATTTCTTCCTTATCTCTGTAGCAGGTGATTTTTACCTTATCATCCTTTCCTGCATGCTCATACTCAAACCAAATACACAACTGGTTCTGTCCGTAATTTAATTTGCCGCTGACGGGAGCCGGTATACTTGAGGGCTCAATTTCGCTGCACACAAACACCTTGGAAACATTAAGGGAGCCGACGTAACCGCCGACTTTGTTTAAGCTCCACAAAACGGAGACCAACAAAATCAAAATCACAACTATCAGGAAAAATGAAACTTTTTGCCGCGTACTCCAGCTCATAGGACCACCATTTGGTTGTGTTAAATCACTCAACGCCGATATTATAGCAGAAATCAGCCGATTTCCAAAGACAAAGCGTCAATTATATCGTCAAATTCATCAGAACTTTTCCGCCGCACCGATCTGCTCCAAAAATATGCCGCAACGACCTTTCCTCCTGCCCGCCGCACAGCTTTTCCGGCGCTTCGCACAGTGCTTCCTGTGGTGTACACGTCATCAACGAGCAACACCTTTTTGCCAAACAGCGGACGGCAGTCTATTGCGTTCTCCGGCAAAGCCTTGCGTTCTCCGGCTTTCTTTTCGACCTGCCTGCCGAAATCATCCGACCAAACCAACATATCCTCAACAGGAATCCCCTGCTCCTCGGAAATACCCTTCGCAAGCAGCTCCGTCTGATTAAAAGCTCTGCTGCTGTTTATGTGCAGAGGCACAGGTAGAATAACCTCAGCTTCCGTCTTCTCAAAAAGTCTTCCCATGAGCCTGCCCATAGGAACACCCAGCGAACGGCTGTTGCGATATTTCAAATTGAGCAGAAACTGCTTTGCGTAACCGTCATAAACGGAAGCGAAATAACATGGAAAAGCGCCGCTGCACGGAGGCATTGCCCAAACGCCGCCGCAAACGTTGCAAAACGGAGAAAAACGGCTGACTGCCTGTTCAAGACACTCATCGCAAAACGCGGCGCCAAGTTTCCCGCATACAGGACAATGCTGCGGGAAAAGAAAGTGCTGCAAAAGAGACAGGATATTACCCGTGAACTGCATAGGGCAATTATACATGAAAAACTTTGAAAAATCACAAAATTTCGTATCTTTGTGTTGACCAATTTGGCTGATATACACAGTCATAAAATTAAAATAAAAAACAATGCGGGAGAGCAGACGCTCTCCCGCGTATATTTTACATATCCGTACAACAAACTGCTTACACCGCGTCTTTGCAGCTTTCGTACAAATGTTCAGGTGCTATATCCACCTCATCATTCCACACAACCGTACCGTATTCTGCGCGTGCAGTCAGAAAAAAAGAAAGATTTCTCAAAGCCTCATTTATCGGCTTGTCCAAAAGGGGTCGGGCATCGTAAATTCCTTTCTTACCGTCTGCAAAAGTAATCAGCAGCGTATAATCCTTCTG
>JAUNNW010000036.1:0-5851 GCA_030531285.1 Synergistaceae bacterium
CGTACATAGCGGATATAATCACCGGCGATGTAATGAACTCCGGCATAACCGCGGCAAAAGTGACAAAATACGACACCTACGAAATAACCAAAGCAGACAAAGCCACAACGCTTGAGGGATACGGCATAACAGACGCCTACACAAAAACGGAACTCTACACGAAAAGCGAAACAGACGGAAAACTTGCCGTCAAAGCAGACAAAGCCACAACACTTGCCGGATACGGCATAACAGACGGCGCCAAAGCGACAGACATCATCACCGGCTTTACAACCACAGGCGGAGCCGTAAAAGCAATTAAAGCAGACAGCAGCACAATAGACGTGGCACAGTTGCAAGACGCGGCAATATCCGGAGGCAGCATAACAACAGGCGGCGACGGAACAAAATACCTAACGCTCAAAAAGACAGACAGATACACGGGAATTACCACAGAATTAGCCGGAATAGACCTGACCGGAATAACCTCCAGCATAACGATAGGAGGCACCACCGCGCCGCTTATCAACGGTGACAACATAGAATTCAAAAAAACATACGACACTGACGGAACAACGGTAAAAGAAATCGCCATAGGACTGCAAAAAGACATAACGCTGAGAAGCATAAAACTCAACACGGGCACGGATTACATCTGGCTTGACGAAGACGGAATATCCATATCCGACAAAAAGACGGGCAGCACAAACTTCTCAGGAATGAACGAGACTGCAATTTACACCGGAAAATCTGAAATATCAGACGACGGAGACATTATAAGCTCGGAAATATACTCAGGACTGTCGCAAGACACTCTTATGGTGGGAAAGAAAAATTACATAACGGCGGACGGAATCAACGCAAACAACCAAGAAATAGCAAATTTAAGCGCGGCAGCAATAACCGAAAACGGAAACTACGCCGCTACGACGGGACAACTGTATTCGGAACAGCAAGCGAGAATTGCCGGCGACACACTCTTTTCGTCGGGAAACTACTATGCCCCGGGCGTTTCAACAACATACGCGATAAGCAGCCTTGACGCGCAGATAAAACTCAACGAAAACGCCATACAAACAAACAAAAGCAGCATAAACCTTCTGCAAACGACAAAAGCAGACAAAGCCACAACACTTGCAGGATACGGCATAGAAGACGCCTACACGAAACAGGAAATAAACAACGCCTTGGGACAGAAAGCAGACGCGTCGCGACTTGCCGAACTTGCGGAACAAACGGCGGTATCCGAAAGAAAAATAACCGTGCTTGAAAACACGGCACAGGAACACACAGAAAAAATCAACACGCTGACGGCAGACATGGCACAGGCTCAAAGCGACATAGCCGCGCTTGAAACGTCAGCCGCAACAAAAGCGGACAAAGCCTACGTTGACGACGCATTGGACACAATAAAAGCGCAAACCACGGCAAAAGACGGATTCTACATAAAAAGAGCAAACAGCGTTGCCGACAACCTTGAAGCGCTTGACCTTGCCATAAACAGCCAAGAACAGCCGTCTGCCGCGTCAGCCTACGAAACTGGGGAAGCAAACGCGACGGCAGCGGGCAAAGGCGCGTCAGCTCTCGGCAGAAAAGCCGAAGCCTCGGGAGACAAATCCGTAGCGATAGGCTACAGCGCAAAAGCGACGGGAAACGAAACAATTTCAATAGGCAACGCAAACGTTGTGAACGGCAATCGTTCGGGAGCTATAGGAGACCCAAGCGTCATAAACGGAGAAGGCAGCTATTCTATCGGCAACGACAACTACATAGACGGAAACAATACATTTGTTCTCGGAAGCGGGGCAGGCAGCGCTGATAACCCCATAAAAGCAAATAACTCCGTAATACTCGGCAACGGCTCAACCGCAACGGAAGACAACGTTGTATCCGTAGGTTCAGCCGACAATCAAAGAAGAATAGTCAACGTGGCAGACGGAAGATACGCAACAGACGCAGTGAACATGAGACAACTTGAAGCCGTCTCTGGCGAAGTGAGAGAAGTGGGCGCAATCTCTGCGGCGTTGGCAGGACTTCACTACGTTGAACCAAGCGGCGAAGGCGACGACAAACTTGTGGGAGCCGTTGCATACGGCGGATACAGAGGAGCGAACGCAGAAGCGATAGGCATAGCGTACAAACCGAACCCGAATATGATGTTCACGGCGTCAACGTCGATAAGCAACGGCAACGACAGCCAAAACGCGTACAACGCCGGATTCAGCATAAAATTCGGCAAGGGCGAAACAGCAAAAACGCGCGCGGAGCTTCAAAAACAGGTGAAGTTTGTGAACGAAGAAAACAAAGCTTTGAAAACGCAGATTGTAAATCTTTCTGCGGAAACTGCGGGGCAGACAGAGGAAATCAGAGCGCAGAATGAAAAAATAATGAGGCTTGAGAGCGACAAGACTGCGCAGGACGAGATCATACGCAAGTTGCTTGAAAGAGTTGAGAAACTTGAAAACGGCAATGTAAAATCTGTTTCCGTTGCGATGAAAAAACAGGCGAAAGCAGAACAAACAAGACGCGAAACAAAGGCGTCCGCTTTGCAAAAGCCTGTGTCCGGCAATAATATTCAAGTGCTGTCTTCAACGAGAAGAAGCGATTCACAGCGGCTTGCGGATAAGCTCTGTTCAATTGGGTACAATGCTTTTGTCGGCGAGGGCGTTGTGAAAGGCAGAACGTATTACAGAGTGTTTGTTGACGGCGGCGATAATCCGCAAGCAACGCTTGCCAAACTTAAAAAGGCTGGCATAAACGGATTTATTTTCAAGTAATCGGCGAATAATCAAGAAATAAAATCGGCGCGGCTTGGGAAAAACCGAAAAAAATATCCCAAGCCGTTTTGTTTTGAGGAAGTTGAATTGTTTTTGGGCTGTATTGGATTATAATGGTGATGAAGGAGGCGGTGTCTTGCAGATAGTTCTGACTGTTTTTTCCGCTGCCGCGCTGCTTTGCGCCGCGGCATTTCTGTCAGGCGCGGATTGTTTTGCATTGCGCGCGCTTGCACGCGAAAACAGACGAAAATTTTGTGCCTGCCTGCTTTTGTTGCCTGTTTTTCTTTTTATTCCCATGGGGGCTCTGCCTGCGTTTGTTTCTTTTAAGGGAAGCGCCGCTTTGGCACTTCTGCTTGTTATTTTATCGCTTGCAGTGTATGACGGGAAAGTTGGTCTTTTATCGGTGCTGGCTGCTGCGGCGTCTTTGTTTCTGCTGTTTCTTGCGCATTATGCCCGCAATGCGGGTTTCCCGGGCGCTGAATGTACGTTTGACCTGATATCTTCCGTATCAGTGTGGGACGGACTGCCGTCTGACGGAAAACTGCTTGCGGTTTTGTCATGCCTTCTGCTTTTTCTTTCAGCTTTTGTGTTTGTCAAGAAAAACAAGACTGACGCTTCCGTCTGTCTTGTCGTGTCAGTATGCTGCGCACCGGCAGTTTGTATTGTGCTGCCGCTGAATGTTATGCTTTCGGAATTTCTTTCCGGTTTCAGCCTGTATGCCTTCGGTTTTGTCTGTTTCTGGGCTGCCGTGTTTGTCCTGCGGAAGATTATTTTCTTTTTTGCCGGTCTGAAATAAAAAGTTTGGACGTGTCTGTTCTGCCGTAAAGATACGGCCTGCGAACGATAGTGAGTTCAAGCCTTCTGCCCGGCAGCGTTTTGTAAAGTTCCGCCGTTTCAAACGGCGGTATGCGGAGTTTGTTTCTGCCGAAAGTTTTGTTTCCAATCCTTAAATTCAGCGTTTCATGCGCAAGTCTTCCGCCCCTGAAAATCATTTTTCCGCCGCTGTTTAAAAAACTCATGTATTTTGGCAATACCGAGGGCATACCGGCGTTTGACGATTTTACTTTTTCTTCCCACGTCCAAAGTTTCCCGCCTGTAACGACGTATTCGTCTTCTACGTCCGTTTTTTCTACGGAATGAACGTATTGTGCAATCAGCCGCTGTCCTTGCGCTGCTGGAAGCGAGCAGAGAGAGTTTCCGTCTGCCGAAATCATAAGAAAATCAACACGCCAGCCGGCAAGTGCGGCAGTGAAGATCAGGGATGCCGTAAATATGCGGACTGTTTTTGAAAACAGCCTGTGTATTTTTTCCGAAAGCCGTGTCGTGCTGTTCATGCGATTTCTCCGCCGGATTATGCTTCTTCGCAAATTTGTATTATAATTATGAACCGTTGGAATAATAAATTCAAGACTTAATTGCGAGGCGGAGGTGAGGTTTTGGACAGTTTGTTTTTTGACATACTGAAAGACGTTGTGGCGGAATACGGCACCGAAATTCTTGAAGAACCTGACAGACTGGCTCAGTTCCTTGAGGATAGGCTTCCGGCAGACAGGGAAACTGATATTTTCCGCGTTACCTTTGCCCTGCATTCTCTGATACGTTCAGGCTGGACTGTAAAAACTGAACTTCACGGAGCCAAACGCGGTTTGTTTGTTAAAAAACTGAGTGATGACCTTGCTTTTACAGGCAGCAGCTCTGAAGATTTTCTTGATACGCTGGATAAACTGCTGAAACAGGATAAAATTCCTGATAAATCTGAAGCCGTTGTTGCCCGCGGCGGCAACCTGCGCAACATAGAAGGCGGGATTGCGAACAGCCCCCGTACGACAAGTCTCCGCAGAAAGTATTTTTACAACGGAACAGTTTTGCTGGCTGCATTTGCAGTCATTATTCTCCTGCTTTTTCAGATCAGCAGGCAGAGAAATCCTGTGAGTAACGAGTTCAGAATCGCCTTCTTTACGCCCGTTTCAGGAGAGGCTACACAGAGCGGGCACCGGCAGCTTAAGGCGGCACAGCTTGCCGTGGAGCGCGTCAACAAACAGGGCGGCGTGCGCGGTTACAAACTGAAGATTGTTGGCTTTGATGTTCCTGAAAACCCTGCGAAGGCGGCTGAAAAAGCTGAAGAAATTATGAGGGACAAAAGCCTTCTTGTAATGATTACAAGCCTTTCCGGAGAGAGCGCAAAGAAACTTGCGGAGCTTTCTGACAGGCTGGAGATACCGTTGCTGCTTTCCTCCGCCGAACTTACGGGCGATGTCGCAAACGACAGTGAGGGGAAACCGTATCTTTACACGTTCAGAATTTCAAGCCTGCCCGGCGAAACGGCAAGGCTGATGGCGTATTATGCCGTTAAAGGAATGAAAGCAAGAAAAATTGCTCTTTTGTGGGACGAAAACGACAAATATTCTTACGAAGCGTGCGAAGCGCTCCGCCTGTGGCTCAGCCGCTACGGCAGACGCGCTGCAATAGACATAAGCTATACAGGCAAAGACAGCGACTGCACTTTGGCGCTTAAAACCGTTAAAGCCCGGGGCGCGGATACTCTGCTTCTGCCGGGTAACACAAAAAAAACGGCAGAGATGTTGTCACAGCTTCAGGCTGTAGGATTTGACGGAAATGTTCTCGGCATGAATTTTCCTGAAAGCGGTTTGGAAAATTCAGGAGAAAATTCTGTGCAGAGCTGCTGGCTGAACAGAATTTCGCAGAGCGACCCTCAGGTTATGTCTGTTATGAACGACTATAAAAAACTATACAACGAAGTCTGTCCGCCGGAAGAAACTGAAAACATTCTGCTGGTGTACGACAGCGTGAACTGGGCAGCCGCTGCTCTTTACAAGGCACCCGGTTACAGAGGCGAGGCGGTGCGGCACGGGCTTCTTTCAACAAGAAACCTTGCTCTTGCGCATGCAACGCTGACGACAGACCCGCGTTCACACGGACCTTTGGGCAAGGCTTGCGCACTTGTGAAGGCTTTCGGCGTAAAAGGAATTTTTCAGAGAAGAATTTCCTTGAAAACGGGTTTATAATTTTATTGCACATGATTTATGGAGTTGAGGTACGATGACCGATTTGCTGAACCCTGATTTGCGTATTGA
>JAUNNW010000036.1:5951-11470 GCA_030531285.1 Synergistaceae bacterium
TCTGTTGCCGATGACGGCAGCACAGCAGTCATCTTCTCGACCTCAGGCACTTCGGGAATGCCTAAAGCTGTTCCGTGCAGCCATTCGAATATACTTGCCAACATAGAAGATATTCCGTACGCGCTGCCGGGAATTATATGCGATGATACGGTGCTGATGAATGCTCTGCCGAATTTCCATACTTTCGGAAGCAACATAAGCGGGTTTCTGCCGTTTGTAAAGGGACTCAGACAGGCGCTTGTCCCGACCTTTATTCCCGTTGAAAACACCATAGAAACAATCAGACAGTCGGGAGCAAACACCCTTGTCGTTGTCCCGACGCTGCTTAATTTCCTTATAGGAGAGCTTGCACGGCGCGACGAAAGACTTAACGTGCGATTTATTGTTTCCGGCGGCGACAAACTAAACCCGCAGCTTGAAGAACGCAGCAAAAAATATCTTGGTACCGGTGTATGCGAGGGCTACGGGCTTACGGAGTGTTCGCCGGTTGTCGCGGTGAATCCGCCGTCGGATGATAAAAAACTGGGCACAGTGGGGCCTGCATTGAAACATTTTGAAACGAAACTCTGCGACATAAACGGGGCGGATACTGACAAAAATGAAGGCGTTCTGTGGGTGAAAGGACCTGCGGTAGTTAAAAGTTATTTCCGCGACGAAAAAAATACCGAGGAGCGTTTCAAAGACGGCTGGTTTAACACAGGGGACGTTGTACGCATTGACGGGCACGGCTTTATCACGATTATCGACCGTGCCACCGATATTATTATTGTCGGCGGTTTCAATGTATATCCGCAGGAGGTTGAAGCTGTGCTCTGTTCGCATCCTGCCGTGCATGCCGCAATATGTGTCGGAGAGTCAAACCGTTTCACCGGCGAGCTTGTTAAAGCGTTTATTATTCCTGAGCACAACGTGCCGGTAACATCGAAGGAACTTCAGAATTACTGCAAGGGAAGGCTTGCGCATTACAAAGTTCCGCGCAAAATAGGTTTTGTTACTGAATATCCTTTGTCTCAGACGGGAAAAATACTCAGGCGGGAACTGCGCAAGCAGAAAATAGACAGCAAAGCGGCGCCGGAAATTAAGCTTGATCCGGCTTTCCGTCTTGAAAACGCGTATGCCGAAGCATGGAAGGGCAGAGAAAACGATGACTGCGTATGGTGGAACGGCGAATGGCAGAGCTGGAAAAAATTTAACGCGCTTGTAGATTCCTGTGAAGAAAAACTGGAGAATGCCGGATTTGAACGTGGACAGCGCATTGCGATGCTGCTTCCGAACTCACCGTCGGCTGTTGCTCTCTCAATTGCCTGCTGGCGGCTGGGCGGAGCCGTTGCGCCTCTTAACGCCAGGGCAGGAATATCAAATCTGCGCAGCACGATAGAAATGCTTGACGTTCACACGCTCGTGCTTTCTGCCGATGCGCTGAACCGCGCCGAGGACGCAGGACTTAAGACAGATGTCCCTGTGGCAGCGCTTGACCCTGAAAAAGGTTTCCTGTCAGAATGGAAAGGCAGAAAAGGGCTGCCTGACAGCGTAGATACGGCGGTTATTTTCTCGACATCCGGAACTTCAGGCATGCCGAAGGCAGTTCCCTGCACGCACGCAAATCTGCTGGACAATGCCAGATGTATAAAACCGCATATTGCAGGGCTTCTTGACCCTGACAAATCAATATTCCTTAACGTTCTGCCGAATTTCCACACCTTCGGTTTCGGCTGTGCACAGACTCTGCCGCTTGTCAGTTCTGTCAGGCAGGTTATAGTCCCCAGTTTTGTGCCTGTTCCGAATACAGTCAAGGCTATAAAAGACTCGGGGGCAAACGCGATTATAGCTGTTCCGACGATTTTGGCGTTCCTGCTTGGCGCGCTTGAAAAAAACGACATGAAACTGAACGTGAATTTTGTTATTTCAGGCGGCGACAAACTTAACACCAAACTTGACGAGCGTTGCAGAAAATACATGGGCGTGGGCATCATTGAAGGTTACGGACTTACCGAATGTTCGCCTGTTGTGGCTGTCGGAAGAACAGAAGCGGCGAAACGGCTTGGCAAAGCAGGAGAATTTCTCAAAAGTTATCAAGTTGAAATCAGGGACAGAGAGGGCAGAAAACTTGACCTTCACGATGAAGGCGTGCTGTGGCTGAAAGGCGGTTCTGTCGTCAGTTCGTATTTTAGGGACGAAACGAATACAAAGGAACGTTTCAAAGACGGCTGGTTTAACACGGGAGATGTTGTCCGCATAGATGAGGACGGATTTGTTCAGATTGTCGACCGTGCAACGGATATTATAATTGTGAGCGGTTTCAACGTTTATCCGCAGGAGGTTGAAAATGTGCTCTGCGAGCATCCTGCCGTGCAGTCAGCAGTCTGCGTCGGAGAGAAAAACAATGTTGCGGGCGAGCTTGTCAAGGCGTTTGTGATTCTGAAACAGAACGCCGAAGTTACGGAGCGTCAGCTTATGACCTACTGCAAAGAAAGGCTTTCTCACTACAAGGTGCCGCGCAAGATAGGGTTTGTCTCTGAATATCCAATGTCGCCTACGGGGAAAATTCTTCGCAGGGAACTGCGCAAAATGAAGGCGGGTAAGAATTAGGCTTAAATTTTTACATGGCTTAAAAACTGCTGGCATAATTTTTGTCTCGGTGTTAAAATATCGGGGCGGAAAACAGCAGTTTTTCGCAAAATTAAAGGGGGAACAAAGTAGTATGAGTGAAAAGAAAAAAGAAGGATTTAACTTTAACCCGTTCATAGTAATGGGCATAATGGTTCTTCTCTGCACAATCGCGTCATGGCTTGTAACGCCGGGCGCCTATGACAGAGAAGTCGTTAACGGAATCAACAGGGTTATCGCTACGAGCTATCATTCTGTAGCGCGTACGCCGGTAGGTTTCCTTGACATGTTTGCGGCGCTTCCTGCAGGTCTTAACGGCGCAGGGCTTATGATGTTCGTCGTTATGCTTGTCGGCGGAACAGTTGAAATTTACAAACGCACCGGAATCATGGGTGCAGGCATCAACAGCCTTCTTTGCCTTTCAAAACGCATCGGCGGAGCGGCAATCATCGCTATCATCACCTGCGCGTTTTTCGTCATCGGCGGTGTTGTCGGCTGGTCAGAACAGATAATTCCGTTTGTCCCCATCGTTGTTTCTCTTGCCATTTCTCTTGGCTACGACTCACTTGTCGGCATCACGGCTTCAGGCCTTGCATGTCTTATATCCTTCGCAGTTGCACCGTTTAACCTCTTCACGGTCGGAACAGCGCACACGATTGCAGAGCTTCCGATGTTCTCAGGCTGGGAACTCCGCACCATCACAGACATCATTATCTGCGCACTCTGGCTGTTCTGGCTTATCCGCTATGCGAACAAAATTAAAAAAGACCCGTCTCAGAGCCTTATGAAAGACTATGACACGAGCTCGCTTGTAATCCCTGTTGATGAAGGCAACAAACTCGACGGTGTAAAAACAATTTCGCTTCTCGTCCTTGCAGTCTCCTTCGGCATAGTCGTCTACGGCGCTCTTAACCTTAAATGGAGCTGGCCGCAGATCGGCGCGGTATTCATGATTTGCGGGATTATTACGGCAATTCTCAACAAACTTTCACCGACTGAAACGGTTAACTACATTCTTGATGGTATGCGCGGCGCAATGGAAGGCGCACTCATTATCGGCGCAGCCCGCGCTGTTCAGGTTGTCCTTACGAACGGCGGACTTGTAGACCCTCTCGTTCACTGGATGTCAACGTTCATGCAGGGTTCTTCGGCATACATTTCAACCTGCATCATGTTTATCGCAAACTTCTTCATCAACGCGCTTATTCCGTCAGGTTCAGGACAGGCAATGGCAGTTATGCCGCTTATGGTTCCTCTTGCTGACCTTCTCCATATCACGCGCCAGACTGCAACCCTCGCTTTCCAGTTCGGCGACGGTATCTCCAACACGCTCTGGTTCACCAACGGAACCCTTCTTATCTACTGCGCGCTGGGCAAAGTTCCCCTCAAAGTATGGTACAAGTTCATACTTCCGCTTCAGGGAATTTATTTCCTGCTCGAATTCGGCGTACTTTACTTTGCAATAGCGTCAGGCTATGGCCCGTTCTAAAAGAAAATCAGTTTAACATCTGCAAATGCCATGTGCTTCTGCGCATGGCATTTGTATGATAGAATATGTCCTGTGAAAATAACGCAGAGGAGCGATACGGATGAAGATTGAAAACAGGGAAAAACTTGCGGCGGCGCTTTTAATAGCGGCTGGGCTTGCGCTGTGCGGATTTCTTGCCGGCTTTGGAATTAAGGAAAGCCGAGCTCCTGTGCGGACGGTAACCGTCAAAGGACTTTCCGAACGCGACGTTAAGGCTGACCTTGCGCTGTGGTCGGTAAACTTTGTCCGCGCCGGCAACGACCTGACAAAAACGCGCGCGGAAATAATGAAAGACGACGCTGTTGTAACTGTCTTCTTGGAAAAGCAGGGAATAGCCGGTGACGTTATATCGCGCAAAATGAACGTTATTGACAAAAACGCGCAGCAGTACGGCGACGGAAACGAGGCGCAGATAAGATTTATCATAACGCGGTCAGTAATGCTTAGAAGCAATGACATAAAGAAAATAGAAGAGGCATATAAACAGACCGCGCAGCTTATCAACGAAGGAGTTGTTTTAAGCAGCGAAGGCATGGAAAATAACAGCCCCGTGTACATTTTCAACGGACTGACAAAACTCAAACCGTCAATGATTGCGGAAGCCAACAAAAACGCGCGTGAAACTGCGGAGCAGTTTGCGAAAGACTCTCAAAGCAGCCTTGGCAAAATACTTGTCGCCGACCAGGGAATATTTCAGATTCTGCCGCGCGACAACGCGCCAATGCTTCAGGAATCGCAGCAGACAGACAAAACTGTACGCGTCGTCGTCACGATAAAATATCAGCTCAAAAATTAGCATAACAGGGCAGACGGCGGAAATACGCAGAACAAATCAAAAACAGACCTGACATAGATCAGGTCTGTTTTATTTTTAGCTTTAACTGAACTGTCACAAAACCCTGTTCTTATATTTGCAAGTTTTGGACTTGTAAGTCGAAAAAAATGAAATAGACTTTGTCGCGGAAAAGACTGACAACAAAATATACGTGCAGGTTGCGGAAACAATAGCTGCCGAAGAAACCCTTGAACGCAAATTCAAACCGCTTATATCCGTAAATGACAACTATGAAAAAATAATACTCTCAATGGATAAAAGCTACCTGAAAGCAAAAGACGGAATAAAACTGCTCAACATAATTGACTGGATGCTTGAAACAGGAAAACAACAAAACTTCGAAGGCTGTTCAGGCTGCAGGCAAAAATAATTCCAAATTCATCAATTAAAACGTCTCACAAGCCGCCTTGCCGGCGTTTTTAATCCGCCTCAGCGGCGGATTGTTTATTTTGCGGAATGAGATTTTGCAACAATGCCTTTGAAACGAATTGATGAAAATTGCACGAAAAACTGCCTGCTGTGCTATAATACAAAAAAAGACAGAACAGA
>JAUNNW010000154.1 GCA_030531285.1 Synergistaceae bacterium
TTCTTTCTGTTGTCAAGGAACATTTTGGCTTTGCTTCTTGCAAAGTCCATCATTCTGCCTCCGCCCTGCATACGGTTCATGAAGAAAATCCACACTGCAATCAAAAGCAAGGTAGGCAACAACGACATCAAAAGCGTAGTGTACCAGTTGCTTTCCTTGGGCGGGATAACCTTGACTTCAACGCCCTTTTCGGCAAGCTTTGCAGGAAGCGTTTCAGCATCAAGAATATCTGTCGCAAACTCTTTGCCATCCGAAAGCACGCCTTTTATATGCTCGTTGTGGTCTATTTCAACGGATTTAACTTTCCCGTCCGCAACATTCTGCAGCAGCTGGCTGTAAGTGAATTCTGTCACCGATTTTTTTTCTGACTCTGTGCTTGGATTTATAAAGATGTTCACAAGACTTACGGCGAGAACGATAACAACTATATAGACACCGATATTTTTAAATTTGTTCAAAATCAAACCTCTTTTCTCTTATTCCGTGACAGCCTTTACCGAATAAAGCGCGTCGAGATGGCGGTATTTCTCCGCAACGTCAAGGCCGTAGCCGACTACAAATTCGTCAGGAATAACAAAGCCGGTATACTTTGTTTCAATCTCTTTCTTGCGACGGTCAGGCTTGTCAAAGCAGACACATACGTTGAGACTCTTGGGGTTGCGATCTCCGAGAAGCTTGAGCAGATAGGAAAGCGAAAGTCCGGAATCAATAATATCCTCAATAATAAGGACGTGTTTTCCCTCTATTGAATTGCTGAGGTCTTTGTGAATCTGCACTACCCCGCTGCTTTGCGTTCCGCTGCCGTAAGAAGAAATGACCATGAAATCAACCTTGACGTCAACTTCCCTGCCTATTGCGCGAACCATATCGGATAGAAAAACAAAAGCTCCCGTCAGAACACAAACACAAATCAGTTCTTCGCCTTTGTAATCCTGTGCAATCTGTTCTCCGAGTTCTTTAATCCTTTTCTGAATTTCCTCCCTGCTTATAAGGACCTTGTCAAGTCTGTAATCCATAGAGCGCACCCCTTGTTCCGTAAATTAAATTTCTCTGTAATGATACCACATGTAACGCTACTTTTCATCGGTAATTTGACTTAAAATTCTTATTTATATCCGCTCTGCGTCTGCTCTGTGCAACCAGAAAATGCCCTCTGCAGTTCTGCACACTTCGATATCTGCTGCCCACTGGAAACGCCACCTGCCGCCTGCTTTTGCAAGCCTTACAAGTTCTTCAGTACGTTTTCTGTCAAGCACCGGCAGTCCAAGTATTTTCCCCTGCAAACGGAACAGTTCTGAAATATCGGAGTCAGACAACCCCTTTACAGCATTTTTGCGCCATGATGCGAGCGCAGTCCCGTTTTCGCAGGAAATATCCGCAAGCTGCATTTCAGCTCTCGCACTGCGTCCGGCTGATAATTCAGCAGCCTGACGGGCAAGTGCCGCCATTGATATTTCAAAATTTGCGTTAATATTTTCTTTTATCCACGGGATAAGATCGTTTCTGATTTTGTTTCTTTTGTATACATTCTCTGCATTTGTTTCGTCTTCACACCAGGAAATGCCCTGCGCCGACAAAAATTTTCTCAGCTCGTCCCTGCGAAAATCAATAACCGGACGGACAATTCTGCCGCGCACTTCCGGCATACCGCGCAAACCGTCAATGCCTGTGCCCCTGAAAAGATTGAGCAACTGTGTTTCCACAAGATCGTCAAGACTGTGTCCAAGCGCGATAAAATCAATATCTTCGGCAGCCGCGAGCTCGTCAAAATATTCATAGCGTATTCTGCGCGCCGCCATTTCAAAAGATTCGCCAGTCATTTTTTCCTTTTCAACGTCAATTTCTTTAACGAAACAGGAAATATCCCATTTTTCGCAAAATTCACGGACAAAGTCAGCATCTCTGTGAGAAGCGCCGTTTCTTGTGCAGTGGTCTATATGCGCCGCAGCGATTTTTCCATTGTAAAAATTTTTAAGCAGGCAAAGCAGGGCAACAGAATCCCCTCCGCCCGAAACGGCGGCAAGAATGGAACCGCTTTGCAGCCAGCCCTGTCTTTTTCCGGCAGCCTCAAATTTTTTTCTGAAATCCGCTGTCTGTCTGTCCATACCTTCACCATACAAAAATCCCGCCGTACGGCGGGACGTGATTGCGTTCCCTACCGGCAGTAAAATCTTACTGCCAACACACGTTTAATGCAAGAAATTATTTCAGCTTCGCTATTGCGTCTTTCGTAAGATCTACGCCGCCGCAGACAACGTACTGCATATTGACTACAACCTTGCAGCCGCTTG
>JAUNNW010000155.1 GCA_030531285.1 Synergistaceae bacterium
TTGGAATTTTTGGAGTAAATTTACCTTGACTGCTGCTTATTTTCGGCTATAATACGATTGCATCGTAGATTAGCCGGAGGTATTTGGAATGAAGTATATCGTCAGGGATTTGGAGAAGAAGATTGTTGAGCTTTCGCGTGACTATTCCTGTCTGCTGCTTTCAGGCGCAAGACAGGTCGGCAAGACTACAGTGCTGAAGCAGCTGGCTGACGCAAACCGCAGTTACGTTACTCTTGACGACATTGAAGAACGCAGGCTCGCGCAGACAGACCCCGCGCTTTTTCTGCGGCTGCACGGAACACCGCTGCTGATAGACGAAGCGCAGTACGCCCCGCAGCTTTTTCCGTACATAAAAATTGAGATTGACAAAGGCGCTCAGCCCGGAGCTTTCTGGCTTACAGGCTCGCAAAATTTCAAGATGACAGAGCTTGCTCAGGAATCCCTCGCCGGCAGGATTGCTCTTTTGCAAATGCCGCCTTTGTCCGCACATGAAATTTACGGCAGCGGCGAAATTTTGCCTTTCTCTCCTGCTCCTGAGGCGCTGACTAAACGGCGCGGCACAGGCAAAGCCGCCGATGCCCGTGAAATTTACGAACGGATTTGGCAGGGAAGCATGCCGGGGTATGTCAGCGGTAAATTCAAGGACAGGGACGTATTCTATTCAGGCTATCTGCAAACCTATCTTGAACGAGACATAACAAACGTCCTCAAATTGTCCGACAGCTTTCAGTTCCGTGATTTTATACGCGCTGCCGCATGCAGGACGGGGCAGCTGCTTAATTTGCACGACATGGCATCAGACGTTGGAATATCCGCAGATACGGCAAAACGCTGGCTGTTTCTTCTTGAAAAATCGGACGTCGTTTTCCTGCTGCGCCCCTATTCAAACAATCTGCTGAAACGTACTGTCAAAACTCCGAAGCTCTATTTTTTCGATACCGGACTTGCCGCGTGGCTGACAAAGTACGAAACCGCGGAAATCCTTATGAACGGCGCAATTAACGGCGCTATACTTGAAAATTACGCCGTTTCTGAAATAGTAAAATCATTCCGCAACAGCGCAAAAGAATGTTTGCTCTGGTATTACAGGGACAAAGACGGAAAAGAAATAGACCTTGTACTTGAAACAAACGGGCGGCTGCATCCGCTTGAAATAAAAAAATCCGCCAGTCCAAGCCCTGAAATTGTAAAAACCTTCAGGCTGCTTGACAAAGCGGAAACTCCCCGCGGCAGCGGCGCAGTGCTGTGCCTTAAAGAAGAATTGTCCGCGCTTGACGCGGACAATTACATAGTTCCGATATGGATGCTGTAACGCAGACAACACGCAAGATATTTCCAAACGCGCCGCTAAGGCGTGTCAAAAAAATGCTTTAGATTTACGCATCCGAGCTTCCTGCCTTCCGCACAGCCAATCTGCCGCGTCAAGAATGCGCACGCCGTCGTATTGATATTCAGGATGCCCTGTCCTTGCAATAATCAGTTTTGGGTATGCGTCCCTTATTTGCAAAAGAGACGCAGCCTCGCGCTCTAAAGTTTTTTCATTGCCGATATCGTCAGAAACTTGGATATACAGCTTTTCGCTGCGCTTCAAAGCCACAAAATCCACCTCTTTGCCTTGCAGCTTCCCTGCATAAACTTCATACCCCCGCCGCATAAGTTCAATGGCAGCCGCATTCTCAAGCATTCTGCCGTAATTCATATTTTTCGTGCCTAACTTTGCGTAGCGAAATGCATGGTCGCACAAATAATACTTGTCTGTGCTGGACAAATATTTCTTACCCTGTATGTCATATCTTTGCACCCTGTAAAACGCAAACGCGCTGCAAAGATAATTGGTATAGTTCACAACCGTCTTGTTTGAAACATTGCCATACTGCAGTTCGAGCGCTTTGGCGGCATTCCTTGCAGAAAAAAGATTGGAGACATTGTCCATCATATAATCGCACAATCTGTCCAGACACTGAACATTGCGAATTTTATGCTTCTGCTGAATATCCCTTACAATAAGAGTATTAACAACATTCATCAGATAATCATACCGCGCCTGATGTGATTTATACACGTAAGTTCCTGCCATTCCCCCGTCTGTCATATAACTTGCAAGCGCCTTTTGGCTGTCCGTCAATTCAAAATACGTCATATATTCAGACAAAGAAAACGGGAAAACCTGTATCTCAAAAGTTCTTCCGGTAAAAAGAGTGGCAAGATCATTTCCAAGCAGAAAAGCATTTGACCCTGTGATATAAATATCATACCGTTCAGCTGCATGAAGCCAGTTAACAGCCC
>JAUNNW010000037.1 GCA_030531285.1 Synergistaceae bacterium
TGTCGGCAAAAAATATTCAAAAACAAGCGGGAGACTGTAATCAGTCCCCCGCTTTGTTTTTTACTGCAGCTTTTCGGCGAAACCAGCGCCGGATCTACAACAATAGAAATTCGTTCAAGGTATTAAACAGCGTGAGCCTGGAGACCTGACGTTGTTAAAACGTTATTATCATTAAGTGTTCAAGCCAGGCTGAAAAGGCTGGCTGACAAAAATATACTTCATTCTGCCTTAGTGGCTCTTTTACAGACTTTTTCTCACAGGCTCGCGAAAACAAAGGTTTGATAGTTTTTTAATAAGCTACATAGAACTCTACTACAACGCAGAAGGGATGTATTCTGGCTCTAAACTCATCATTATCTCTCCTTCAGTATTCTTTCTAACCGACCTGTTTTGCGATCACATACATCTTCTAAGAATTCCAGTTTTTGTAAAGTTGTATTATATTCTTGTATTGAATACGATTCTCCACGCGCTTTTCGTGCCAATCCGCTCGCAAGAATAAAGAACTGTTCAAGTGCTGATTGTTGAGCATCAAAAAATTCCCTAAACATTTTTATAGAAGTAGTATATGTATCATCTTCTGTAAATAATTCTTTGGCTTTTACAGAGGTTAAACTTAATATTTCGTCGATTATATCCCTCAAGCCAGATGCTTCCTCCTTTAAAGAATTAATATCTTGAGCTTCTTCAAGATAATTTCTCTTTTTAAACAGGCCTAATAAACCAGGCTTGAAAAAATTATTACGTGTTTTCACATGTTGCGTAGTAATCTGACTTGCTCTTGTCGCAAGCGCAATGATAACTAAATGTTTGTCAACCTGATCGTTATATGGATTGCAACACTTTATATAATCGCATAATTCTGATAGCGTAGACATTTTACACATCCCTAATACCTCCTATAATGTTTTAAAAAAAACTTCACTCCTCGTATATACATAAAGCCATATATACCAGCTACAATCAACACTTCGAACCAATCGCCATAACTGTCTATATACACATTTTTGAGTATAAAGATCAGACAAGTTCCACAAATACACTGTATAAGACCTCTGTATTGCCGTGTTACAGTACCTTGTGATACAACACAGAAACCACCGCATAGACCTAATATTCCACTAGCCACAATGTACCCAATGTCAATATTCATAAGATTATCGTCTAAACAACATGTTTCCAACAAAAAATGCAATAACATAAATTGCTATGAACGCAAAAACCGTAGTCCATGGTTGTATAAGCCCTACTGTCAATGCCTCAACGCAGGCTGCGACAAGCAGTCCTATACTCCACCCGCCAATAAAGGGAAACAATAGCCCTGAAATTATTACAAAAACATACCATCCCGTGCCTAACATAATTAACACCTCACTAATCTATAGTTTGCCTTTATACTTCATAACAACGTGCCACCATCCATATCCTAAACCAACACAAGGCTCCCAGGGATCATTAATCTTGAAAAACTGTGTACTTCCGTCCCTAAAAACTATTGTCAAACTTATCTTTCTCAATTGTTTAACTTTTTTCTTAAAGGCATACAGATACAACAAGTAGTTTGTCCGTTTACCAAGGTTAGTATATATATCATGCTGCGTTTTAGAATCAGGTATTATTTTTACCACTGCACGATACTCACCAATATGGTTACTAATGGAATCCATATCTATTGCAGCACCATATCCAACGCTTCTGTAGTTCTCTGCAAATGCACAATCTATCATTGTGCTAAACAGTATTGTTATCATCAAAAAGCCAGTACAGAGTTTCTTCACACACATCTCACCTTTACACACCTCATAATAAAAACACCGTTTCCAAGATGCCACATATCCCCGATTCGATAGACAGCGGCGTTCTTCTGCGCACTTGATTTATGATCAGAGCTTATAATCTCTTGAACTACACAGACCGCACTTGGAAGAATAACCCTATTTGTTACGCCAATAAATATAACATATATATCTATAAATGTAAAATATTTTTTCCAAACAACGTAGAATACGTGTGATGTACGATGATGATAATCTAAAGCGGTGGAGATCATGGACGTAGGAGCGCGTATTATCGAATTAAGAAAACTACACGGCATAACAACAAACAAACTCGCTTACTTGTCGGGCTTGTCGCAGAGTTTTTTGCGTTCAGTTGAGATTGGAGAAAAGAACATATCCGTCGGTAATTTATCAATTGTATGTAACGCACTTAATGTTACGCTCAGCGAGTTTTTCAACGATGGGCACGGAGATTCTACCGATGACGAATTAACGAACTTGATAAATAGAATGAACTATCGTCAGAGAGTTGCCTTGTTACAATTCATAAAATCATTATTGTAGTTTTTGTACATACCCTCAAACTGTCTTGTAATTTTCATAGGGATAAAAAGAAAAACAGCCGTTGAACGGCTGTTTTGTTGTCAACTGGTCGGGGCGAGAAGAATTGAACTTCCGACCTCTTGGTCCCGAACCAAGCGCGCTAACCAGACTGCGCTACGCCCCGACTAACTTGAGGATTATATCATCGCTTTTTGTTCCCGTCAATCACCTGACGCGCGATTTAGTCTGTCTTTTATGGCAAGCCCTATGCCTTTTTCTGGCGGGGTTTCGGCAATTATTATTTCCGCGCCTGAGTTTTCAAGACGTCTGAGCGCGCGAAACACTTCGTGCGCGTATTCTGTTTCGTTTTCAAAAACAAGGGTTTCAATCGGTTTGCCTGAACTTTTAGAGGTGCCCATCCACGCAAATTTTTTGCCTTCGGCAAGTTTTTCCGCGTCTTTTGCTTTCGCAAGCAATAAAGGAATCTTCGGCGCGTAGTGACGGTATCGCGTGCCCGGTGAGCGTTTTGCTGTGTTTTTGTCTTGCGGAAGCAGAACTTCCGTTCCAAGAATTTCTTCTATTTCTTCTTTAGGCAATCCTCCGGCACGAAGCAGTATGGGGTTGCCTTGGGTCATGTCTATGACTGTTGATTCCACGCCAATTTTCGTTGCGCCGCCGTCAAGCACTTGGGCGACTGCGTCGCCTAAATCTTCGCGCACAGTTTGCGCGTCAGTGGGGCTCGGGCGTCCGCTTTTGTTTGCGCTCGGCGCTGATATCGGCAGGTTCGCAGCACGAATAAGTTCAAGCGCCGTTCTGTTATCGGGCATACGAACAGCCGCAGTTTCAAGTCCTCCGCGCGTTGTTAAGGGTACAATTTCTTTCGCAGGCAATACCAAGGTTAAAGGTCCGGGCCAGACTTTTTCTATCAGCGCGCGCGCCGCGCCGTTCAGTTCAACAATTTTTTCCGCCATTTCAACTGAGGCTACGTGAAGTATCAGGGGATTGTCCGACGGGCGCCCTTTCGCTTCGTAGATTTTACGCACCGCGTCGGCGTCAAGAGCGTTAGCGCCCAGCCCGTACACGGTTTCCGTCGGGAAGGCAACAAGTTTTCCTTCTTTTATCAATTTTGCCGCGCGGTCAATTTCCGCCCGTTCTGTTTTCGTTGTTTGCGAATATATTTTTTCAAGTCTGCGTTCAATTTCGGTCATTAAGATATACCCCGTCCATAAAGGTTTCCATAAAGTTTCTGCGAAATTGCGCAAAGCGTCCGTCTATTATTGCCTGCCTTGCGTCCGCAACGAGATTTACAAGGAAATGCACGTTATGCAGACTGCAGAGCCGTGCCGCCAAAATTTCTCCTGCAGTCTGCAGATGACGGATATAAGCGCGCGTGTAATTTCTGCATGTGTAACAGTCACATTTTGAGTCCAGCGTTGTAAAATCGCGCGCGTATTTTAGGTTTTTGAGGTTCATTCTGCCTTCGTGCGTGAATACTGTTCCGTTTCTTCCGTTGCGTGTCGGAAGTACGCAGTCAAACATATCTATTCCGCGCGCTATTCCTTCAATGAGGTTTGTAGGAAAGCCAACGCCCATAAGGTAGCGCGGTTTGTCTTTTGGCAGTTCCGGCACTGTGCAGTCAAGTATGCGGTACATTTCTTCATGCGATTCACCGACTGAGAGCCCGCCGATTGCATAGCCGGGGAAGTCTATTTCCTGCAGCCTGTGCGCACATTCTATGCGCTGTTTTTCAAAGGTGCAGCCCTGAACTATGCCAAACAGAGCCTGATTTTCCCTGCCGTGAAATTCTTTGCAGCGTTTTGCCCAGCGCACGGTGCGTTCCATTGATTTTTGTGAGTATTCTTGTTCCGCAGGAAGTTTTACGCACTCGTCAAATGCCATAATAATGTCTGCGCCTAATTTTTCCTGTATCGCGATTGAGTCTTCGGGGCGCATAAAATGTTTGCTTCCGTCTATGTGAGAGCGAAATTCTACGCCGTCTTCGCTTATTTTTCTTAACTCGGCAAGCGAAAACACTTGAAACCCGCCCGAGTCTGTCAATATCGGGTGTTTCCAGTTCATAAAGCGGTGCAGCCCGCCTGCTTCGGCAACGATGTCTTCACCCGGGCGCATGCAGAGATGGTATGTGTTTGAGAGTATTATTTGAGCACCAAGCGTTTCAAGTTCTTCAGGCACAACAGCTTTTACGGTAGCCTGTGTTCCGACTGGCATAAATACAGGCGTTTTTATAACACCGTGCGGTGTAACAAATTCTCCCGCTCTGGCGCCTGTTTTTTTATCTTCTGCTACCACTTTGTATTCAAACATGTGAACAAAAAACCTCCGCAACTACCATTTAAACAGTCTTTTGCAGTTTTCTTCAACTGCTGATGAAAATTTATCCAATGATATATTTCTAATCTCCGCAAGACATTTATATACTTCGGCAACGTATGCCGGCTGGTTGCTTTTTCCTCTGTACGGCACCGGCGCCAAATACGGCGAGTCTGTTTCGCAGAGTATTCTGTCAATCGGTATTTGTTCGGCTGTTTTGCGCAGGTCGCCGGAATTTTTGAAAGTTATGATTCCGCTGAATGAAATATAAAGCCCCAGCGACAATGCCTGCGCAGCCTCGTCAGGATTTCCGCCAAAGCAGTGGATTACGCCGCCGCATTTTTCAACGTTGTGCGCGTTCAGTATTTCGAGCGCGTCTTTCATTGCGTCTCCGTCCGCTTTGTTTTTTGCGTCTCTGACATGGACAATAACAGGTTTGTTAACCGCTTTTGCCCACTCAATTTGCTCTGCAAATGTTTTTTTTTGCAAACAACAATTTTTCATATCCCAGTAGTAATCTATTCCTATTTCTCCGATTGCGACAATTTTGTTATTTTGCGCGAGTGATTTTAATTCGTCCGTTATACCGTGAGGCATTTTGGAAATTTCTTCAGGGTGCAGTCCGACGGCAGAGTAGATTTCTTCATGTTCTTCTGCCCGTAAAACAGCGTTCAGGCTGCTTTCATAATTGCAGCCAACATAAAGCATCCGACGGACGTTGTTTGCCGATGCCGTTTCAAGCATACGGGCAAGTCCGTCGGGAAAGTATTCCGAGTCAAGGTGACAGTGAGAATCTATCAGCAATGCTTTTAGCCTATTCTGGTACCTGCAGGGATCGTGTCGTCCATAACGGTGAGAAGCGTGAGCTGTTCTTCTTTCACAGTCGATGCAGCCAAAAGCATTCCGTTGGATTCATTGCCGCGGATTTTCGCCGGTTTAAGGTTGCAAAGTACGACTATCTTTTTGCCGATTAAATCTTCAGGCTTGAAGAATTTGCGTATGCCTGAGACTATCGTCCGCTTTTCGTAGCCGAGATCAATGCTTATAAGGTAGAGTTTGTCCGAGTTCTGCGCAGGCTCAACTTTTTCTACGACAGCAACCCTGAGTTCCTGACCTGAAAAGCTTTCTATGGTTGTTTCTTCTTCATGCTTTCCGTAATCTCTTGCTGCCAAGGGGTTCTGCTTTACAAGACGTGCCGCGTCGCGGATTTTTCTTTCTTCAGCCCATTTTTCAACGTCAATGCGCGGGAAAAGTATTTCTCCTTTGGTAACTGTGACGTCAAAATCGCCGCCCCATTTCCATTCTGAGCGCGCACCGTCAAAGAGCGAACCTGAAAGTCCGAGCTGCGCATAAGTTTTTTCTGCCGCATAGGGCATAAACGGCGCGATGAGTATCGCCGTTAATCTCAATGCTTCCCAAAGAGTGCGAAGCACAGAGTCAAGGCGTTCGACGTTCCCTTCTTTGCCGAGTTTCCACGGCTCTGTTTCGTCAATATATTTGTTGCAGCGGCTTATGAAAGCCCAAATTGTTTTAAGTGTGTCGTCAAAGGCAAATCTGCCCATAAGTTCTTCCGCTTTGACAAGCGTTTCTTCAGCCATTGACTGTATTTCTTTGTCAAGGTCAGTCTGAGCGGCGTCATGCGGCAGTCTGCCTTCGCGATATTTGACAAGCATCTGCGTGCTTCTTGAAAGCAGGTTTCCGAAATCGTTTGCGAGGTCTGAGTTGATGTGCTGAACCATAGCTGCTTCCGCAAAGTCGCCGTCCAATCCGAAAGGAACCTGACGGAGAAGGAAATAACGGAACGAGTCAACGCCGTACACGTCAACCATTTCAAACGGGTCAACAACGTTGCCTACTGATTTTGACATTTTCGCGCCGTCAACCGTCCACCAGCCGTGCGCAAAAACGCGTTTCGGCGGTTCAATGCCAAGAGCCATAAGCACTGCCGGCCATATTACACAGTGGAAGCGGATTATGTCCTTGCCGACAAGATGATGTGCCGTCTGCCAGTATTTTTTCAGTTCTTCGCTGTTTTCACCGCTGCTCAGTGCCGACACATAGTTGAGCAGAGCGTCAAACCACACGTAGATAACGTGTTTGTCGTCTCCGGGAACTGGTATGCCCCATTTAAGCGTAGTGCGCGATATCGATTGGTCGCGGAGTCCCGATTTGATATAGCTTATCACTTCGTTGTAGCGCGATTTAGGCATAATAGCGTCAGGATTTTCTTCATAGTATTTGAGAAGCTTCTCGGCGTATTTTGACTGCTTAAAGAAATACGTTTCTTCTTTCATTCTTACAAGAGGCCGGCGGCAGTCAGGACACGTATTGCCTTCGCCCATCTGAGCATCGGGTACGTAGGTCTCGCAGGGTACGCAGTACCAGCCTTCATATTCGCCTTTGTATATGTCTCCGCTTTCAAGCAGCTGTTTGAAAGCTTTCTGCACGAATTCAACGTGGCGGTCGTCTGTCGTGCGGATAAAGTCGTTGTTGGATATGTTCAGCACTTTCCAAAGCTTTTGGAAATTCTGAACAACTTCGTCGCAAAGCTCTTTCGGAGTGATGCCGCGTTTTTCGGCAGAGGTCTGTATTTTCTGCCCATGTTCGTCTGTTCCTGTCAGGAACCACGTTTTGTCTCCGCCGGAACGGTGCCAGCGGGCAAGAGTGTCAGCCGCAACCGTCGTATAAGCGTGGCCTATGTGAGGAACGTCGTTGACGTAATAAATTGGTGTTGTGATATAAAAACTTTTTTCGGACATAGCAATGCCTCCCAAAATTATTATGCTTCCAGAAGTGTCTTCTTTATCCTGTTCGGAGCAACCCCGTATTCAGCCGCAATTAAGTTTACGACATTTTTTACTGTTTCTCCACCCCTGTACAGTTTTTTTGCTTCTTCAATCCATTCGGTTTCGTCAGCGGGTTCTTTGCTGAAACCTTCAACAACGCAGACAAACTCGCCGCGCATTCGTTCTTCGGTCAGCAGGTCTTTGAAGCCTGACAGTGCCGAAACAATTGTTTCTTGATGTATTTTTGATATTTCGCGTACAAGCGACGCTTTCCTGTCACCCAGCACAGATGCCATAAGTTCAAGTTCTTTAAGCAGTCTGTGCGGCGCAACATAGAAAACAAGCGTATTTTTTATTTTCGCAAGTTCTGCAAGCCTGTCTTTCTTTTCACTCTCTTTGCCTTTCAGAAAACCTGCGAAGGTAAAGCCTTCCATGCCTATTCCGGACAGAAGCAGCGCCGGAAGAAGCGCGTTGGCGCCGGGAAGCACGTCGACAGGAAGTCCGTTTTCAAGCATGTATTTTACAACTTTGCCACCCGGATCTGACAGCCCCGGGGTGCCGGCATCGGAAACAAGCGCAATATTTTTACCTTCACGGACAAGCGCGGCAATTTCTTCGCAGCGTTCCGTTTCGTTGTGTTCATGGCAGGAAATAAGCGTTTTTTTTATGCCGTAGTGATTAAGCAACCTAAGCGTGTGACGTGTGTCCTCGCACGCCACGACATCGGCTTCGCGCAGTATGCGCAGACCTCTGAGAGTCATGTCTTCCAAATTTCCCACGGGTGTCGGGACAACTGTCAGCGGCATTTTTTCTCCTTTACAGCGAATAATTTTCAAGCATTTCTTCAGTTTCTTTTCCGTCTGCGTTAAGAATAAAAAGCGGAGGCAGGACGGAGGTTCCTTTTTTTGCGGCGCGTACAGCTTCTATCAAAACCACCGAAGCTTCCGACTGCGGTTTCGGATAAACAAAACGGATTTTTTTTACACTGATATTGCTGTTTTCAAGCAGTTCAAAAAGCTCCGCAGAACGCTGCGCGGCCATAACAATATCGAGTCTGCCCCTGTTTTTCAGCAGATACCTGGAGGCTGCGACCACGTCTCCAAGGCTGCAGTCCGTTCCCTGACGCGCAGATGCCACGGCTGATGACGGGCTTACTCTGCTGCTTGAAGCCGCCTCAAAATAAGGCGGATTTACGACTATTCTGTCAAAACTCTGCGGCGCGGCAATTTTTTTGTACTCCCTCAGGTCTGCTGTTTCAAATTCTGCGCTTACGCAGTTGAACACAGTGTTTTCTTTTGCCAGTTCAATCAGGTGCGGCTGTATGTCAATTCCTTTAACGGTAAAACCGCGTTTTGCGAGTATGATAGAAACTGCCCCATGAGCACATCCAAGTTCAAGAATTTTTTCATTTTTTTTCGGCGATACAAAGTGCGCAAGAAGTATCGTGTCAATATTGACGCGAAGCCCTTCTTTAGCCTCAGGCTGCCTGATTTTCAGAGCGCCTCGGAGCAGTTCCTCATATTTTTCCATTACGCCCAGTCTTCCATACGGACACCGACAACCTGAGACAGTCCGGGCTCCTGCAGGGTTACGCCGTACAGAACGTCAGCACGTTCCATTGTAATTCTGCGGTGTGTCATGCAAAGTATCTGTCTGCGCTGTGCGTATTCCTTTACAAGATTGGACAGCCTGCGCAGGTTGACTTCGTCAAGAGCGGCATCAACTTCGTCAAGAACTGCCATAGGGCAGTCGGCAACTTCCATTGACGCAAAAAGCAAAGCTATTGCCGCAAGAGATTTTTCTCCTCCTGAGAGTTGTGCTATGCCGAGCGGATGCTTCCCTGGCGGACGGGCAATTACGTCAACACCGGTTTCCCATATCGTCGGTGCGTCAGTCATTTCAAGGTGCGCCTCTCCTCCGCCAAACAGCGTGCGGAAAATCGAGCAGAATTTGTCGTCAACCTGCTGGAGCGCATCAGTAAATATCTGCTGTGCTTTGTTGTCAGCTTCGGCAATAAGACGGTTGAGTTCGTCCGCGCTCTTCTTGACGTCAGACATGTGCTCTCCCATAAAGCCGAGTCTCTGCTGCAGATTGTCGTCCTCGGAAAGAACGCCTATGTTAACGTCACCGTACTGTTTTATTTTTCTGTCTCCGTCGCGGATTTTTCTGCGGAGTTCTTCAAGGTTAACATCATCAGGAAGCACTTCGCTACCGGGGTAAGGATATTTTTCTTCCCAACTGGAAATCATTTCTTCGATTTCCTTCTGCAACGCCTCGCGTTTGGCTTCCACAGAGGCATATCTGTCCATTGCGGCGCGCATACGCAGTTCGGCGTTTTGTATACGTACCGTACAGTATTTATGATCTTCCTCAAGCTTTGAATAGCCGCCTACGCGCTTGTTTATCTCAGCAAGCAACTCCTGTCTGCGGTTATGAATATTGAGACATTCTTTGCCTATCTGCGACAGTGCCGCTTTGTCCTGAAGACATCTGTAATCAAGCTCGGAAAGTTCTTCATCAAGCGTTCCTATTTTTCTTTCTTCTGAGCGTATTTCATTGTTTATGCGCTCAATAAGAGCAAAGCGCGCGCTTGCGCGTTCAGCCGCAACCGCAACCTCTGAACGCAGCTTTTCACGCTCTTCGATAAGCTTGCGGTCATCGTCCACTTCGCCCTGTTCGTCCCAGCGTTTTTCTACCTCTTCCATGGCAGCAAGAATTTCCTGCCAGTGCCGGCCTTCGCTTTTTATTGATTCAAATATGCGTTCCTTTTCGCCTTCCATGCGTTTCTGCTCTTTTGCATAACTTTCTCTGCGGTCGGCAAGCAGAGCGATTTTGCCGTCAAACTCACGGATTTTTCTCGTGTATTCTTCGTTCTGCTCTGAAACCTTCATTTCTTCGGCTTCCTGTTTCTTGTATTCTCTGCTTAGTTCTTCAGACATGCGTGAAGCCTCTGCCGCTTCTTTTTCAAGCACCGAAAGCTGCGCTTTCAGTTTGATTGCGCGCCCGCTGTCCGTGCGTTTTCCTCCGGAAACTGTGCCCCCGGGCTGAAAAACATCGCCTTCCAGAGAAACAACAGGCCCTCTGAAGCCTTCACGCACCAACTGTTTACCGGTATCAAAATCTTCAACCACAAGGAGATCGCCCATGATGTGCTGAATTGCAGGAAGCCAATGATCTTCAACCTGAATAAGGTCCATTGCCCAGCCGACAACTCCGCGCGGCGGCATTCCAAAATCCATATTCGGGAAACGCGGTTTGCAGCGTTCAAGAGGCAGACAGGTGACACGGCCTCCGTTGTTCTGTTTCAGTTTGTCAATACAACAACCGGCTTCTTCAATATTCTCAACAAGCAGATGGAACTGCTTTGCTCCGAGAAACGCTTCAAATGCTGTTGAAAGCGAATTTTCGCAGCTGAAAACGTCAATAACCGCCCGCGGCGCCGCATTCAGCCGGTTTAGCTTTGCAGCTGAAAGCAGAAACTGTACCGGTCTCGGATATATGTCGCCCTGAAGCGCGTCCATAACTTCATTAAGCTTTGAACGCGCCTGCGAAGCTGTGCGTCTTGCCTGCTGCAAATCGGAAGCAAGCTGCTGTACGCGGGCATAGAGCACACCGTGTTTTTTCACAAGCTCTTCCTGCTCTTCAAGCAGGGCATCGCGCTGCGCTTCGTTTTTCTTTATTTCCCTGTCTATACCTTTTCTTTGGTCTTTTTCTTCGCTCTTTTTGTTTTTAAATTCAAGAACTTCCCTGCCGAGAAAATTAAGTTTTGCTTTCAGTTTTTCAAGTTCCGCCTCAAGATTTCCCCGTTCGTTGTTAAGCTCTTCACGTTCTGATTTCTGTTCTTCAAGCTTTGCGTTAAATTC
>JAUNNW010000038.1:0-7922 GCA_030531285.1 Synergistaceae bacterium
ATTCTATGAGGCAGGAACCTTCCGCGTACATGTTGCAGTTTCTTTCAAGCTTTACGCTGCGCAGTTCGTCCGCTGCGCGTCCGTCAATTCTTTTCATGTTAAAGCTCCCACAGATCGGACAGATCAACAGGCTGCTTTACATTCGGCTGGCGGTTGTTCACGTAAAATTTTATCTTTTTTACGGAGAAATTATCCTTAAGCGTAGAAAGGATACCCGTTATCAATGCCGCCGCCTGTTTTTCGTTCAGTTTCGCGATATTGCTCTCAAAACCGCTGTTGAGATTAAGATACAGCAGATTGTCGCTTTTGAACAGATTGAGGATCGTTACGTCCGAAGAACCGATGCCTGCTTCCCTGAGGTTTTCAAAATACATCTCAAGCAGCTTTTTCATATCCTGTTCAACAGTACCGCGTGCAATCTCAACATTGCGGACAGAAAAATTCTTTCCGTCCGGAATATACAGCTTATACGTCGCAGTTTCCGCAGTTTTAGAGGCATGTGTCTCAGTTTTTGCCGGTTCATTTCTGTTTTCATGAAGCGGAGTGTTACTTTTTTCAGCAGCGTTTTCAGCAGCAGTACGGTCTTTGTGCCCCATAACATCAGCGATGTAACCTGTCCCGTAGTACCCTGCGGCAAATATAACCGCAAGGAAGACAAGCATTGCAAAAATACGGACAGCCAGCGGCGCACGGGGACGTTCATCGTCTTCGTCGTAATCATCCTCCGTAGCATCGTCAAAAAGCCTGCCTTCAGTTTCTTCAAAGGCAGCTTTTTTCTTTTTCTTTTTTCCCCCGAACAGGCTTCCCTTGTCAGCGTCTTCAAAGCGGCTGCGCCGCTGCGGTTCCCCGTACTCATCGTCCGTATCGTCAAAATCGTCAAACAGTCTGCCGTCCTGCTCGTTGTATTCCGGATCAAAACGGCTGTATCGTCTTTCAGGCATTTTCTATCCCTCCCGCTGTTTTTTTAAACCGCTGTATGATTCCAGCCGGTTAAAGTTTAATATGAGTCTGTATGTAATCGACTATACCCTGCGCCAAACTGTTGACAAGGCGCTCTCTGTATGCAGCGCTGTTCAGCCTTGATGCGTCTTCCGCGCTGCTGAGATAACCCATTTCAATCAGCACGGCAGGCATTCCCGCCCCGCGAAGGACAAAAAACGGCGCCTGGCTGACTTTTCTCATCTGCAGTCCATTGGATTTAATGGTTTTATTCAGCGCTTCTATCAGCTGTGTACTCTCGCTTATTTTGTTGTTCTGCTGCATATCGCCGAGAATTTTGAGCAACAGCTTCGTTTTTTTGTCCGCGTTTTCCAGTGCTGCGACAGAGCTGACGTCCTTGCTGACTTCTTTGTTTTCTTCAATGGCAAGGCGCAGTGAATCTTTGTCGCGCGGCGAAGCCATAAGATATATTTCAATGCCCTTTATGCTGTCGCTCGCCTTTGGAAGCGAATTGCAGTGAAGCGAGACGAAAACATCGGCATTGTGTTTGTTCGCGAAAGCCGTGCGCTCCTGAAGCTTGAGAAAAACATCCGTACTGCGCGTGTACATAACGCTGGCGCCAAAGCTTTTGAGAACTTTTCCAAGCTCGGTCGCAGCTTTCAGATTTATGTCTTTTTCACGGACACCGTGTCCTAAAGCACCAGGATCATGTGCTCCGTGTCCGGCGTCAATAACCACAACCGGACGGCGTTTCTTTGTAAAAACAGTTTTAGTGATGCCTGCAGAAGCTGCCTGAACGTACTCCGCGCTTTTTTCAACAGGCTGCTCCGCTGTCTTTTCGGGTTTCTGCAACATTTTTTCCGGTTTCGGAGCGGCAATTTCTTTTGCCGCGGTTTCTTTTTCCGCACTCTCTTTTCCGGCTGCCGTATCTTTATTTGTTCCGGATACTCCGGATTTGGCGGAAACAGTGTCCGGAGAAACACCGGTAAAATCAGTCCCGTCAGAACGCATAAGCTCGTTTCTGCGCTCATTGGAACGCTTTATGTCTTTGGTTTGATCAACAGGCGAAATATATGCTCCGGCAACGGGCTTTACATTTGTCTTAGTTTTAACAGGGGAAGACACTGTGCTGTCCGGAACGGATTTCTTCGCAGAAAAAGAAACTGCCGCGTTAATTCCCGCAGTGCGGCAAAAACTGTTGAAAAACTTTTCCGCAGACTTATACTCCGCCCACCAGTGTCCGTCGGCAAAACAGACAGGATCGATGAACATGCTCATAATGCCGTTGACACGGGCAATTTCGGACTTATCCCATACTTCGGCTTTTTTGCCGTTCAGGATAAACGCAGTCCCTTCCGATATATCTTTCCTTTCACAGCCAAGCAGCTGCGCCGCCGTGTCAAGGGCGGCATACGTTCGGTTTGCCTCAGTCCTTGCCGGAATCACACCTTTGTTTACACCATTCACAAACAGCGGCATTTCCGAAGCAACACAAGCAGAAGCCAAAACCAGCAACAGAAATGCTGCCGCAAATATTCCCGTAAAAAATGCCGCTTTCTTCATTGTTTCAACCTCTTTTACTTTCCGGCAACCGTTATGTTTTCGACAACAAGGGCAGATGCCGAAACAGCACCAAAAAACTGCACATCGGAACCCACCGCTGTTATGTTTTTCAGAAAATCAAACAAATTTGAGGCAATGGTTATACCGCTTACGGGGCGCGTTTTCTCACCGTTTTCAATCAGCAGTCCCTTGGCGCCGACAGAAAAATCCCCGCTGACAGGGTCAATTGTATGCAATCCCATAAACTCCGTAAGGTATATGCCTTTTTTAAGCGACGAGACAAGCGCCTGCTCCGTCTCACTGCCGCCCTTCAGCACAAGATTTGAGCAGCCCGTGTTCGGAAGCGTTGAAAGTCCTCTGACGCAGTTTCCTGTCGATTTTACCCCGTCCTTGTACGCACTCTGAAGATTGTACAGATAATTTTTCGCTGTGCCGTTTTCTATAAGCACGGTTTCATCGGTCGGCACACCTTCGGAATCCCAGCAGGAGGTTCCTGCTTTCCAGGGAATCCGCCCGTTGTCTGAAAGGGTAAAGCACTCCGAAGCAACGGTTTCGCCAAGCTTTCCTTTCATCATGGACCTGTTCTTCTGAATGTCTGTCGCGCAGAACAAATCGCCGGTAATTTCGATAAGCGATGCCGCTGCCTCCGGTTCCAGCACTATTGTGTAATTTCCCGTCTTTACCGGAGAACCTCCGAGAGCCGAAACAGCGTCTGAAACGGCGCAAAGCGCAGTTTTTTCAATATCAAGCTCGCAGAGCCTGTGCGAATCCATGCCGTACCCGCCCATCTCCGTGCAGCCGTTCTGCTGGGCGAGAACAACAGTCTCGCAGCTTGCGGAACTACCGGTCTCCCAGCCTGAAAGCCCCTCCGTCGAAGCGTAAAAATCGCTGCCTCGTCCGTCCTGCCATGCAGCAGCGCGCACGGAAACTATCCTGCTGTCCGCACTGTCTGCCAGAGCAGTAAGCTGTCTGCAGCTTTCCATTCTCTGCTGCGCAGTTATTCTGTCTATTTCAGGGTCAATCCGCAAAATTTCAGGGTCGGCAAAAAGAGGCCCGCCGCTGTAAAGAAAAACGCCATCTTCCGGCTCGGCCGCCCTTGCATTTGAAAGACTCCAGTCAAGCATTTCGGAAACGGAAGCCTTGTCAAGTTTGTCGCCGCTCGCGGCACCCTGCCGCCCGCCGTCAAGCAACACACGGACTCCTATCGCCGAACTCGCGCCTGAAATGCACTCCTCAACCTCACCGTCCTTAAGCGAAAGGCTGTTTCCCTCGCCCTCGGAATACGAAACTTCAGCGCCTTTAGCGCCTCTGCGCTTTGCCTCGGCAAGCAGCCAGTCGGCAAGAGCCTCTATATTTTTCCTGTCCGCCGGTTTACAGCGCATTATATCGAAAGACCAAGCCTCGCCCACGGCAGTAAATTCTCGTCAACGTCTATGCCAAGCTGAATAGTCTGCCCGGGGTGTCCGTGGAAATCAGATCCGGCAGTCGGATACAAACCGAACCGTTTGGCTTCCTGCATATAATCGTAATTCTGATACACGCTGTTCTTGGAATACTTTGCCTCAATTCCCCAAAGACCGTAGTCCTTGAGCCTGCAAATCAAATCTTCAAAATCTTTGCCCGTCAGCTTCGTCTGTGCAGGGTGGGCAAGCACCGGAAGACCTCCGGCTTCGATGATAAGCTCAATGCACTCGCGCGGCGTCAGCCTTTCTCTCTGCACGTAACCCGGGGTACCCACGCTCAGATATTTTGCGAAAGCCTCGCCGATTGAACTGACGTAACCCTTTTTCATAAGTGCGCGGGCAATATGCGGGCGCGCAATAACAAAACCGTGAGCCTCGGCGGCAACGTCGGCATAAACTATATCCAGCCCGTGCCCGCGAAGCTTGCGGCATATTTCAAGATTGCGCTGGTTTCTGTGTTCGCGGATAAATTCAAGTCTGCGCTCAAGCGCGCGCGTTCCCGGCTTCAGCCTGTAACCGAGAATATGCAGCGTATAAGGGGCCTCCGCCGAAAGCTCAACACCGTTCAGCGACTGGATTCCGTGTCTGCGGCATGCTATGTCAAAATCAAGCAGTCCGTCCGTAGTATCGTGGTCGGTCAGCGTAATAAACGTCAGCCCTCTTGCCTTCGCTGCGCAGGCAAGCGCATCCGGTGTATAGGTGCCGTCCGAGTATATACTGTGTACGTGCATGTCAATTCGTATCATATCTGCCTCCGTCAGCCGCTCGCTGCGCCCGTTTAAATTGCATTGAGCGTTAGAATCTTAACACTGTTAACAGATTTTATGCTTTATGTTCTTAACGCTCTTATTTTCAACCAAAGACCTTCTTGTGCCTTAAGGGTACGAAGCAAGGTCTCCCCAATTGGCACTTGGTAATTATTCTTTCGCTCTCAGCGCATAAACCGCCTGTGCAGTCAAAGCCGCAAGCAGGGAAAGCTTGTCCTTGTCTTCCGCAGAGAAAAACGACGGTATGCGTGAATCTATTTCAATTACGCCAAGCACCTCGCCGCAGGCGGTCATAGGCGCTGCTATCAGCGAACGCGCCTCCTTGTAAAGCGGCAAATCCTTCTCAAAAACAACCGAAACACGTCTGTAAGGAAGCATACCGGCATAGCATTTCCAGACAACGCCGCCTGCCCTGCTCAGCTTCCGGCTCGGTTTGCCATCATGTTCCGGAAGATACAGGACTCCGGCACCGTCGGCGAGAAGCACAAACACTTTGCATGAAGGCTGCATCCTTTGCAGAAGCGCCTGAGCCTTCCAGGCTGCCTCCGCATCGCTCGCGCAATAGGACAAAACGTCCGCGAAAGCGCTCATTTCAGGGAGCACAGAACGCATCATATCGCGGTAATGCAGCACAAAACCGCAGGCAACGCACATAGCCGCCAAAAGCAGGACAACGTCCGTCCAACTGAAAATATCCGTCATTGAACCTGTTATCGCAACCGCCGAGCATATCGCAAGATTGGTTCTGTGCGCCCATCTGCCGAATGCGGTCAGTCCCAGAAACGATGAGATAAGCACCAATGCAAACAGGGAAACGGAACTGCACGCTGCCGACGCATAACTTCCGGCGAGCAGAAAAACAATCCAGCCAATCTGCGTCCAAAAACTTTTGTGTACGAAAATAACAGACTTTCGTGCTGCCGGTTTCTCAGTCTGCTTCTTTTTTCTAAATCCAAGTTTCATCAAACAAATGCTTCCCATCCAGTGTTAAAATCGAAATCCCCGCGGAATCCGCCACCGCAACGGATGCCGGCTGTGTTCCCAAAGGACGCGACGCAGAACCGGGATTGACAAAAATAACATCTCCGAACCTCTCAATCTTTGCAACGTGAGTATGACCGGAAATCACAAGAGACGCACCGGCGTTTGCGGCATCGCGTCTGAGCAGCGCCGGATTATTCCCGTGAGCCATGGCGACAATTCTGCCGTTCCAGTCCACCGAAACAAACGGCTGAAGAACGGGCAGAAGCAGCTCCTGATCGCTGAAACGGTCGCAATTGCCCATCGCCGCAAAAACCTCGCAGGAACAGACATTTATCTCATTTGCCAAACTGTCAGTCACAAAAGCTCCGTCGTAATTATGCATCAGCACATCGCCGGCATGAAAAATCGCACCGCAGCCGGAAAAAAGCTCAACCGCCTTTCTCCATGCAGCAACATCGCCGTGTGTATCAGAAATAATACCTATCTTCCCGCATTCGAGCTTAAGCACGCCAACCACCCTTTTGCCACAATCAGCCAAAATATATTATAGCGCAGATTGCGCATTTTTGTCCCCGTCAAAAGTTTTGCCGCCGGCAAAATTACAGGACAGAACGGCTTGGGATTTTTTTGCTTTTCTTTGTGCGGCAGTGCGCGGATTGTAATATAATATCCCTGACAACAGACAACGGAGGCAGGAAGAATGGAGCTTGACATAAAAAATTTGCAGCAACAGAACGCGGCAGAACTTGTAAAATCTTTGGAACTGGTTTCCGCAAGACTTATCGAGTGCATCACAAAGGCATCGCAGACAGCCTGTTCCGCCACACCGGAAACACAGCAGCTTTTTAATCAGTGGCTTGAGCTTGTAGGAGACCGGATTATTGATGCCGCTGAAAACGGCATTGTCAAACCCGGCGAACTGGCGCTTGAAATCGGCGTTACCCCCGATACGGTTATCTCCCTTGCCACAGCGCTTCACAGACAGGGCAAACTGCGCATTACTTCGCTCGGCGTCAGCAGCGGAGACGGATCAAATCACGACATCTGCGGATGTCTGAAGAGATAGCCGCCAATTACAAATTACCGATGCCCAATTGAGAAGCGGCTTGCTGCAACACAGCAATTGGTAATTGGCAACTCGTGCTCGGCAGTTAATTTTACAGAGGTGTTATCATGTTTTATCTTGCATCTGATTTTGCAGTTTCATACCCTATGCTCATCTTGGTATCTTTTCTTGTGGGGCTCGGCAGTTTTATCGACGCCTCGGCAGGAGGCGGCGGACTGATTACCGTTCCGGCTTATCTTCTCACAGGTATGCCCGCGCATTTCGCTTACGGGACAAACAAAGTTTCCGCAGCCTTCGGCACGTTCCTTGCCGCCGTTAAATTCTGGAGAAGCGGCGCAATGAACCTTTTTGCGTCGTTTTGGGCAATGCTCGGTTCGCTGACAGGTTCGTACATTCTTGCGCGCGCTGCGCTTCTGCTTTCCGACATGACGCTCCGCACGCTTCAGCTTGTGGTTATTCCTTTCGTGGCAGTCGTTATCCTTGCCCGCAAAAATTTCAGCGACGAGGACCGTTCCGGCGTTTTTTCAGGCAGAAAACTGGGGCTTATATCTTTCGTTATCAGCTTTTGTATAGGCGGTTACGATGCCATTATCGGCCCCGGAACCGGCACCTTCGCAATCATCGCTTTTGCCCTTGTCACAAAATTTGACCTCAAAACCTCTGCCGGAAACGCGAAAGTGCTGAACTGCGCCTCAGGAGCCGCCTCGCTGGTCGCTTTCGCCATGGCTGGAGCCGTCTACTGGAAGCTCGCGATTCCGACAACAATATGCAGTCTGCTCGGCAATCAGCTCGGCGCAAGGCTGGCGCTCAAAAACGGTGCGAAATACATCCGCCCGATGCTTATTTGCGTACTTTCGCTGCTGCTTATTAAACTTGCTTACGACGTAATCGGAAAAATATAAAAAATCCCCAAACTTCGGGGATTTTTTAATTACCGATTACCAAATATCCTTGGTATTTCGCGGTTTGCAGCACAAGCTGCAAACTATGCCATATTTTCTTCTTCTACGATTTTGTCCGCGTTGTACATTTTGCGCAGTTTCGGTTTTTCAATTTTTCCCGTAGGATTGCGCGGAACGCCGGCAAAGATGATTTTTACCGGGCGTTTGTAGCGCGGAAGCTGCATACAGAATTCGCGCA
>JAUNNW010000038.1:8022-11265 GCA_030531285.1 Synergistaceae bacterium
AAGATGATTTTTACCGGGCGTTTGTAGCGCGGAAGCTGCATACAGAATTCGCGCACCGCGTCCTCCGTAAGCGTGTGTCCCTGCTTAACTTCAATAATCGCCGCCGTTATTTCGCCGAGACGCTTGTCGGGAAGCCCGATGACCGCAACGTCCTTGATGTCGTCCTGCTTGTGCAGGAAATCTTCAATCTGAACGGGGTAGATGTTTTCGCCGCCGGATATTATAACGTCTTTTTTGCGGTCAACAAGATAGTAGAAGCCGTCCCCGTCCTGTTTAGCCATATCACCGGTGTAGAGCCAGCCTTCAGCGTCAAGCACTTCTTTGGTCGCTTTCGGGTCATTATAGTAGCAGAACATTACTCCGGGGCCTTTTACGGCGAGCTCGCCGACTTCGCCCTGCTTCACTTCCTGACGTTTGCCGTTGACTATTTTGCATTCCCAGCCGTAACCCGGCACGCCTATCGCGCCGACCTTGCGGATGTTTCTCAGTCCGAGGTGGACACAGCCCGGTCCTATGGACTCAGACAGTCCGTAGTTCGTGTCGTACTGATGCTTCGGGAAGTAGTCTTTCCAGTGCTGTATGAGGCTGCGCGGCACAGGCTGCGCACCTATATGCATGAGCCGCCACTGGCTGAGCTTAAAATCTTCTTTTTTCAGGTCGCCGCGGTCAAGCGCGTCAAGAATGTCCTGAGCCCACGGCACAAGCAGCCATACTATCGTGCATTGTTCCGAGGAGACAGCCTGCAGTATTGATTCAGGCTTCGTACCCTTCAGCAGCACCGCGCGGCTTCCGCTTATCAGACTTCCGAACCAGTGCATCTTCGCGCCTGTGTGATAGAGGGGCGGTATGCAAAGGAACACATCGCTCTTCTTCTGACCGTGATGCTTTGCCTCAACCTTTGCCGCGTGAACAAGCGAACGGTGCTTGTGCAGTATAGCTTTCGGGAAACCTGTCGTGCCGCTTGAGAAATATATAGCGCCGAAATCGTCGTCAGTGAGCTTTATGCCGGGACGTCTGCTTGAGTAATTCTGAACCTGCAGCGTGTAGCTTTCCGCAAAAGTCGGACTGGCATCGCCAACGAAAAAAAGCAAACGGTTTTTGGATATTTTTTCCGCTATTTCCTCAACCCTGCCGATAAATTCAGGCCCGAAAACCAGCACATCAGCCTCCGAAAGATTGAGACAGTATTCTATTTCGTCCGACGAATAGCGGAAATTAAGAGGCACCGCAAGAGCGCCGGTCTTAAGCACGCCGAAATATATCGGCAGCCATTCAAGGCAGTTCATAAGCAGAATGGCAACCTTATCGCCCTTCTTAATTCCGCGCGCAAGCAGCATATTGGCAAAACGGTTCGCCTTTTCGTCAAAAATCTGCCAGTTTATTTCACGGCGGTACGGTTCGATGCTTGTAGACTGTATGAGATCGTACTCCCTCCACGTTTTGCGCAGGTTGTCCTGCAATGCCGGATTGAGTTCGACAAGAGCAATGTCTTCCGGATACTTGTCCGCATTTCTTTCAAGAAATTTTGTGATTGGCATTCATATCTCCCCCTTTTGTGTTCCGCCGAGGACGCGCTTTAGTACTGTAAAGTGTTTTAGTGCGAAACAGGTGTTATTATACGCAGCAAAAAGCTTTTGTCAAGGCAGGTTGGCACTTTCACGCCATTGGACTATAATTTCGGTACACGGAAATGAATTTGTTTTTGTGAGGCGGTTACGTGACTACTTGCGAACTTCTGACTTTATCAGGCAAAAAAATTCTGGCGGTAAATCCTCCGGTTGAAGATTTTGCCTTTTTTGATCTCTGGTCCAAACCGCTCGGACTTCTCTACCTGCTTGAAAAGCTGAAAGAAAAAAACGAGGTCGTCTTTATCGACTGCATACATGAAGGCGCAGTAAAAGAAAAAAGCTTCGGGCGCGAAAAAATCGCCGAAACCGAAATTGAAAAACCGCGAGTCTACGCTGAAATAAAAAGAAAATACCGACGTTTCGGCATGACTGACACAGCTTTTCAGGCACGGCTCAAAACCTGCGGAGAGCCTGACATAATACTTGTCACATCGGTTATGACCTACTGGTACGGCGGAGTAAGACACGCAATTGAGATACTGAAACGGCATTTCCCGAACGCGCCTCTTTATCTCGGCGGCATCTACGCGCGGCTCTGCCCGGAACACGCGGCGACACTCGGCGCCGATGAGGTGCTGACCGACTTCTGGCTGCCGGACGCGGCTCACCCCGCATTTGAACTGTACAAAAAACCGCCTTACGGAATAACCATGACCTCCTTCGGCTGTCCGATGCGCTGTCAGTACTGCGCTTCATCGCTACTTTGGCCGGTTCACGTTCACCGCGCGGCAGAAGAAATCCTTGCGGAAATTGAATTTGAAACATCTCTCGGCATTGAAAACATCGCTTTTTACGACGACGCTCTGCTGATTCAGAAAGAAAAATATTTCTATCCTCTCGCAAACGCCGTTAAAACGCATTTTAACGGAAAACTTGCGCTTCACACCCCAAACGGCCTGCACGTGCGGGAAATAGACGCGGAATGTGCGGAAACATTAAAATCAGCGAATTTTCAGACACTCCGCCTGTCACTCGAAAGCATTGACCCTGACATTGCGCGCGCAAGCTCGGGAAAAGTTGAAAGACAGCAATACAAAACAGCCGTTAAAAATCTGCTCGCTTCCGGCTACACGCCGGAAGACTGCGAAACCTACATTCTTCTCGGGCTTCCGGGGCAAAGCCTGCACTCAGTAAAAGAAACAATAGACTTCGCGCGGGACTGCGGAGGCACGCCGAAACTCGCGGAATTCTCGCCCATTCCCGGCACTCCCCTCTTTGAAGAAGCGGCGAAAAAACTTCCCGCTCTCCGCAGCGAGCCGCTGCTCCAAAACAACAGCGTTTATTCAAGCTTTGTCTCGCACACAATGAGCGAAGAAACCCTGCAGGAACTCAAAGACTACTCAAGAAAAAAAATAAAAATACACGACGGCTTGGATACTTATTCCGGCTCGTTTCCATGTCCGATAACAGACATAAATCCGTAAAATATGCTTCAGCATTCTGCACAGAACAAACTCAAACAACATTGACTAAAACGGATATCCCCTGCATTTGCAACACCTTACGGCTTATTGACACACTTTTGGCAATAAAAAAGCGAAAAAAAATAATTTCTTTTCCTTGTAGATTTTAAAATCAAGTTGCACATACGAGAAAGAGGAAGAAGGGCAAAGAG
>JAUNNW010000156.1 GCA_030531285.1 Synergistaceae bacterium
TTAATTTTTATAAATTTGCGCAGAATACCGTCCATGTAATAGTTTGTGTCAAGTATGCGCAGGCTGCCTTCTTCAATGCGCTCTTTTTGGATTTCGCTCATAAGGCGCGTTTCTGTCAATAATTTCGGGATTTTATCCATTTTAGCCGTGTCATCATCGTCTTCCACATCTATTTCACGGTTTGCGTCATTATTTTCGTCTTCACCGCCATCTTCGTCATGATTGCCCGTTCTGGGTTTTTTGTTCATTCTGCCGACGGTGTTTTCATGTTTCTTTTTTTTCTTTTCAGGCATTTCGGGACCGCCTATTTCAGCAATCAGCATATTGTTCGTTTCCTGTACGGAAAGCTCGCGCAACAAACTTTCAAGGCTTGTTATCTGATTCAGTCCAAGCAGTACCGCAGTTTCTTTCTGCGGCTCAATGCCGCCTGCGCGCACGTCAATTTCACACATTCCGACAGCTTTCTTCGGAACGCGGAGCGATATTTTTTTGACGACAGGCTTTTTGCGCCACGGGCGTATAGTTGCCTCAAGTTCTATTACGTCTCCGGGCGAATAAAATTCTTTTTCGTTGATTATTTTCAGGCTGTCAATAAATGCGACTCTCGGAATTCTCGTAAGCAGAGCTTCAACTTCTATGCCAAACGGATTGATTTCTTCAAATTTATTAAGCGCAAAGATTTCTGTCAGCAGTTTCATTTCTTTTTCTATTGCTTCCAGCGCATTTTCACGCGAGTAGAATATATCCCTGCGTTCCCATGCCTCTTTCAGTCCGCCGCCGTTTATGCCTAAGCGCAGCATAAGCGTGCCTTCTCCGCCGCGCGCCCATTCGTTCTGAAGTATGCTGAGTACGGCTTCCTGTCCAATTTCAGGCGCCATGTACGGATCAACTATCGTCCTGAAACGTTTTGCTTTCAGCCGGCTGTTGTCAAGGTCGTGAACGAGCACGTCGTAGGATATTGACGGCGGAAGCTTTCCGAACCAGCCGCCTATTGCTTCCGGTCTGTCCTGGGTGACCATTCCGTTTATTGCTCCTATATTTCCGAGTTTGAACGCCTGCCGTATACCCGGAATTATGCGTATTATTTCAGATTCAGTAAGCGGCATTGCGACAGAACCTCTACACAGCATTGGATGTCCGAAGGCGAGGAATCTGCCGTCCCTGTCAACCGAAGTCAGAGTGCCGATTCCGCCGAGTGTGATATCGCCCCATGCAAGAACGACACCAATCGCCGAACCTGGCTGAAGCCGGCTGTTGAGTTTGACTCCGCTTTCGGAGTCAGAGGCTGCCGCCAATGGAATTATTGAGGTTCCGAGTTTGTTTTCAAGGCGTTTGAGACTGCTTTCACCGAAACCGTCAGCTTGCAGTGCAAAACTGAGAGGAACAAGTTTTGCTTTTTTAAGCGTTTGAATATCATAAGACAATTCGTCGTCAATTAGCAGGAACGGCGGTCTTATCGTATTTTCTTTTATTTCTTCAAAATCTTCGATATATACCGGCGGATGAGGGTCTCTTTCGGGAATTTTCTCAAGTTCGCTTTCACCGGGCAGATTGGCAAATTCTTCGGGCGTACGGTTGTCAACAGCCATAAAATCTTTATCGTCTTCTTCCTTGGTGCGTGTAAAGCTGGGGACGAACTCCAGCCAGTCCATCGCACGGCACATTTCGTCTATCGGCGTCACAAGCCCGAGACTTTTGTCTGCGAACGACCAGCCGTAGGCAAACGCGCCGATAAGTTTGCCATTAACGTACACCGGTGAACCGCTCATACCGGCAGCCGCCCCGCCGGCAGCCAGCAGCTTTTTGTCCGTGATTTTTATCAGGATAAGTTCTTTCGGCGAGGTTTTGCGCTTTATAACGCCTTCAACCGAAACAGAGTGTTTTGTAATCTCTTTGCCGCTGAGTACAGTTTTGAGATAACCTTTCATCCCTTTTTTTACCGATGCAGCGTGCATTACAGGCTCCGACGGCACAAAACTGAGTTTTTGCTCCGCAGCGCTGCATAAGCCGGCAAACATACACACCGACACAGCGGCTGAAAGAATTTTTACGACTGTTTTTGTTTTTATCATTTTAATCACTCTCCTGTGCTGTCTTTCCTGTTTTCAGGAAACGCAGCCAGCTCATAAGAAGCGGGTCTATATTTCCATCAAGTACTGAATTTACGTTCCCGATTTCAAAAGAGGTACGGTGGTCTTTAACCAGCTGGAAAGGCTGCAGCGTGTAGGAGCGTATCTGGCTTCCCCATGCTATGACGCGCT
>JAUNNW010000039.1 GCA_030531285.1 Synergistaceae bacterium
ATATTCCGCAGCTTGTAGAAACAGAGGATTTTTCGCTGCGGGAAAAGCTTGAATACGAAAAAGAAAGTACAGGGCTTTATATTTCGGGGCATCCGTTTGACAAATTTGAAAACGTTGTGGCGTCGTACGTTACCTGTCCGCTGAAAAATGCGGGACAGTGGCAGGCGTCAAAAGAGCCGTTAATAACGGCCGGACTGCTTTCTTCCAGCAAGGAACGCTTTACAAAAAAAGGCGACCCGATGGGAATAATTACTCTTGAAGACGCAGTCACGAAGCTTGAAGTTGTATTGTTCCCCAAAGTGTGGGCGGTCTATAAACCGTTCCTTGTTCCGGGGGGATTGTATATAGTCAAAGGACAGCCGAAGGAAGACAGGGGCGTTTCAGTGCTTGCGGATGAAATTTATACGGAGCAGGATTACAAAGAAAAACTGACACGGCATTTTACTGTTGTACTTGACGAAGACAAGCTTCCGGCAGACGAAGTGTTTTTTAGGCGTTTTGTGGACGTGCTTGCAAGACACAAAGGGGGTACCGCAGTCAGGCTTAAGCTTACCGGCAGCGAAAGGAATCTTGTTTCACTGCTGCGCGCGAAGGTTGATGATACTGATGGCAGCCTTAAAGAAGAACTTACGGTCCTTGCTCAGGATGCGGTAAGCTTTGAATAAAAATTGAGGTGAGTTGAGAATGAAAGAGAACGACAGTGATTACGTAGTGGTGAAGGCGTTAGAGGACGGAGTAACGGTTATCGGGGTTACCCGCGGCACGGAAAACAAATTCCTGCACACCGAAAAGCTTGACGATGGAGAAGTCTGGATTGCACAGTTTACTGAAAACATTTCTGCGATGAAAATTCGCGGAAAAGCAATTATACAGTCCAAACACGGGGAAATAAACAGCGGAAAATAACCTTTGCAGAAATACGCGTTTCTGCTTTGGGCGGTTTGCGCCGCGTGCTTGCAGACTGTGAGCGCGACAGAAAATTTAACTGATTTTGAGAGGTGGTTGCATGTCCTTTATCAGCCTGCGCTGGCAAGATATACCGGATATTCTTATAGTAGCTTTTATTATATACAAGGTGCTGCTGCTTTTTGCAGGGACTCGCGCCATGCAGCTTTTGCGCGGTGTTATGATTATAGGCTTGATCGGTGCTCTTGCTAACGTTCTCGAGTTTCGTACGTTGTCGTGGGTTATCAGCCATTTGCTCGGAGCGTTTATTATAGTTATTCCTATCCTTTTCCAGCCGGAACTTCGCCGTATTCTCGAGGAACTCGGCAAGGGAAGAATTGTCTCGTCGTTTGACGAAGAAAGCGTAAGAAAGAAATCAAAGCAGCTTGTGGACGCTCTTATGTACTGCAAACTGAACAAAATAGGCGTGCTTTGTGTTTTGCAGAGAAACACGGGACTGAAAGAAATATGGCGCACTGCCGTACTGCTTGAGGCTGATATTACCAACGAACTTTTGGTATCTATTTTTTGGCAGGGCACGCCCCTTCATGACGGCGCAGTCGTTCTTAATCAGGACAAAATAATAGCCGCCGGCTGCTATCTGCCGCTTTCGGAAAAAACTAACCTGTCGCACTGGTACGGTACAAGGCACAGAGCAGCGCTTGGTGTTACGGAAATGTCCGATGCGATAGCTTTGGTTGTTTCAGAAGAACGCGGTGAAATAACCGTTGCCGTTGCCGGCCGCCTGTCCAGACCATTGAGCAGCGAACAGCTTGCCAGAATATGCAGCCACTATTTTGAATACGGCGGAAGAGACATAAGTTTTATGGCACGGCTGCAGAGCGAAGTTCACCAGCCGAAAAATACAGGAGCGGCGGAAAATGATTAGGGTGTTTGAAAAAATTAAAAATGAACTGCGTATGTTTGATTACGCTTTTACAGGCCGTGACCTGACTAACAGGAAAGATCCGCGCTATGCCAAATCAAAGCTGATTTTTGCCTGTATCTCAATGATTGCGGCAATTTTGCTTTGGGGCATTGTCGCATGGAACGGAAACGGTGAAATAACGCGCACTGTTACGGTGCCGATCAGTTACTCACACCCTGCACAGGGTATGGCAGCGTTCAGAAACACAGAAAGCGTTACTGTAAAAATAGCAGGGAACATGGCGCAGCTTTCAAAACTCGACAAAACTGAGCTGGCGGCAGAGGTCGATATATCCGGTATTGCACCGGGCAAATACAGTCTGCCCGTCAACGTTTCCTCTCCCTCAGGAACCAGGGTGGTTGCCTGTGTTCCGCAGTTTGTTGAAATTGAGCTTTACAAAAAAAGCGAGAAAAATTTCCGCGTCAGGATAAAGCCGGTGGGGCCGGAAGCAGAAGAAACTGAACCGGTTACTGCTGAGATACTTCCGGCATCAGCTTCTGTAAGCGGTCCTCGGGACGAACTTGCAAAAGTTGGCGGCGTTGAGGCGAGAGTTCCGACCGACGTTCTTGAAGCAGAAAAACCCTACACGTCGGAACTGACGGCAGTAGACATTGACGGCAAACCTGTCCAAAGAGTCGTTATAAATCCGAAAACGGTAGTTGTAAAGCCTGAAATTCAGCGTGAGGGGACTGCTGTGCCTCTTAAAGCCGTATTGCACGGACAGCCTGCCGCAGGCTATGAAATAAGCTCGATAAAACTTACTCCGGAACGGGTTAACCTTGCCGGAGAACAGACAGCCATAGAGGGACTCCATTTTATAGAACTGCCGGCGATAGACATAACAGGAATAAAAGAGGACTTTCACACTGTTCTTCCGCTTGTGGTTCCGTTGTCCCTTTCAGGAGTCAGCCTGATTGGTGCTGACAGCGTCAGGATTGACATTACCCTGAAAAAGGGACTTGCATCGAAAGTGTATGCCGGAGTGCCTGTCAAAATTTCAGGCGCAAAGCCGGGCGACAGATGGATATGCTTGCCTGCAAAGGTTTCCGTTTCTGTTGAAGCATCTCGTTCTTTGCTTGACGTTGCGACGGAATATCCGTGTGAAGCGATTGCGGACGTTACAAGCATTGTTTCAGACAGTATAAAACTTCCGCTGATAGCCGAAAACGTAAAGAAAGGTATCAGGATTGTAAGAATAGAACCTGAAGAAGTAATTCTCAAAAGAGAAAAATAAACCGAAAGGGGCCGGAATATGGCAGTCAGACGTTATTTTGGAACAGACGGAGTCAGAGACGTAGCTAACCTCGGAAATATGACGCCGGAGTTTGCATACAGGCTTGGCCGCGCTTACGTGCTGTTTGTTCTCGGAAAAGGTTTTGAAAAGCCTGAGATTGCGGTGGGAAGAGATACTCGCCGCTCAGGAAACATGATTGAAGATTCCTTGTGTGCCGGAATGATGTCGGCAGGTGCTGACGTTTGCAGGCTCGGGGTAATTCCTACGCCCGGTGTCAGCTTTGTCCTGTCGCACAATAATTTTGCAGGTGGTGCCGTTATCAGCGCCTCTCACAATCCTGCAGAGTATAACGGAATAAAATTTCTTGATGAAAACGGCTTCAAACTCACAGATGAAGACGAAACCGCCATTGAAGACAAACTGCTTGACCGCGGTGGACATCCTACAGGAGATGGGGTAGGCGTTTCGCGCTGCGGAAAACAGTATGTAGAAGAATATACGGAGGCGCTTAAAAAAGTCATCGGAAACATATCGGACAAAACTCTGCCTCTGACAATAGACGCGGCGAACGGTGCCGCCTCGGCATTTGTAGAGCCTATATTCAAAAGCTGGCAGGCTCCGGTCTGCTTCGGCGCAAACAACCCTGATGGGCTGAACATCAACAGCGGGGTAGGGGTTACGCACATGGATTATCTCTGTGCGGAAACGGTTAAAAACTGTTCTGCCGCAGGCATAGCCTATGACGGTGATACGGACAGAGTACAGCTCTGCGACTCAAAAGGAAGAACTATTGACGGTGATATTATCCTTTGGGTAATAGGCCGCTGGCTGCATAAAAAAGGCGCACTCGGAAGCGGAGTAACTGCTACCGTCATGAGCAACATGGAACTTGAAGACCTGCTTGCGAAAGAAAGCATTAAGGTTTTCCGCTGCGGCGTAGGAGATCGTTACGTGCTTGACACCATGCGTAAAGAAGGGAGCCGTCTCGGCGGAGAACAATCCGGACACATCATAGCGCTTGACTATGCAAACACAGGTGACGGACTCTATTCCGGAGCATTGTTCCTTACAGCCGCTGCCGAGCTTGGTGAAGACATATCCACTCTGTGTGACCGTTTTGAAAAATATCCGCAAATACTGCGCAACGTACGCATAAAAAACAGAGGGGCTGTTATGAGCAGTTCTGAGGTTGAAGAAGCGTCTGCAAAAGCAACAGAAATGCTTGGCAGCAAAGGAAGAATGCTGCTCAGACCGTCAGGCACGGAACCGCTTATCAGAATTTTCGTTGAATCGCGTGATACTGAACTGATGCACGATGTCGCCGACCTGCTTGAAAAAGCAATACTGAAAAGCATGGAGGATTAGAGATGGACAAACTTGAAGTTGCAATATTTCCTGTGGGCGGCGTAGGAACTCGTTTCCTGCCGGCAACGAAAAATATGCCTAAAGAAATGATGCCGCTTCTCAACCGCCCGCTGATACAGTGGGGTGTTGAAGAAGCCGTAAATTCCGGCTGCACGAACGTAATAATAGTTACCGGCGAAGGCAAGGAAGCGATAAAGGCACACTTTAGCCGTTCTTTCGAACTTGAAGCATTTCTGACGGCTCACGGCAAAGAAAAATACAGGGAAATAGTTTCATCAATACCTGCGCTTGCGCGTTTCAGCTTTGCCAAACAGCCGCAGCCCCTTGGGCTCGGACACGCGGTACTCTGCGCGGAACGTCTCTGCAAGGAACGCCCGTTTGCCCTCCTGCTTCCCGACGACGTAATGCTTGCGGACAAACCTGTTACTGCTCAGCTTGAAGCAGTCAGGCAGAAATACGGCGGTTCTGCCATAGCTTTGCAGAAAGTTTCGGATGAAGACACGCAGCGTTACGGGGTGGTTGATGCCGAAGAAATCGAACCCGGAGTGTACAAAATAAAATCGCTTGTTGAAAAACCGAAAGCAGGCACTGCGCCCTCCAACTTTGCAGTTATGGGACGCTACGTGCTTTCTCCGGCGATATTCAGATATCTTCGCAGTCTGCAGCCTGGGGCCGGCGGCGAATACCAGCTTACGGACGCAATTAACGCAATGCTTGCGGAAGAACCGGCGTACGGCGTAATCTACGAAGGCAAAAGACTTGACTGCGGTATAACAGAGGGCTGGCTGAAAGCCAATCTGCAGCTTGCGCTTCACGACACCGGAATGCGTGAGGCTGCGCTTGAAGTGCTTAAAGAAGAAAATATCATATAAAAGCCCCAAATAGAAAGCAGCAATTTTACCCACAAAATTACCACACTCCTGTTGTATAATTAACAGGTAAATACGGAAGACATTCAGGAGGAACAAACATGAAGAGAACAGTCAGCCTCATTCCGGTGCTTGCAGTACTGCTTGTTTTCTCGGCATCAGCCTTTGCCGGAGGCAAGCCTTTCAGTTGGGTGCAGGTATTCAGCCACGGCGGAAGAACGGAATATTACGACCAGAACAACAAAGCAACGCTTACGCCCAGCAACACGCTTCAGGCTACAATTAAGGTTGTTGACAGCGAAATGCTCAAAGACCCGGACATGAAGAAAAACAACGTAGCCTACATTGTCGAACTCAGAGAGTTTGACACAAGCAAACCGGCATTCAGACCGATAGCATTTTTTTTCTACGATGCAAAAGACAATCTGCTTCATATAGAAGACGTTAAAGACCAGTCGCCTATGTCGGCTGCCTTTGCGGAAAACACGCCCCCGTTCAAAATATGGAAAACTGTCATAGAAAAAGCAGGCTACAAAATCCAAAAAGGCAAATAATCTGCAGCCTCTGATTGAAAAAAGACGGTTCTGTTGTATACTCAGCAGAACCGTCTTTTTTAAAATTTGTATTTGGTGTTCTGTAATCAGGGCAGTGCCGTTATTTCCCGGGTTCTTTGGTACTGGGATAGTAAATTTTCAGGTGTGTTATGTTTTCAAGCGCCCTGTCGTTTTTTCCGGACGTTTTGGGAACAGGCTGCCAGGCGCCGCCGTTAACGCGCACAAGCAGCGGGGAGGTGCGTCCGTAAGTTGACCAAATGTCCAACAGTTCTTCGCCTTCACCGCGGTTGACACCGGGAAGCAGTCCGTTGTCGAAAAGCGGCGGAGTGCCGCCGAGCGCAGATTTGCCGTCTGCCGGCGCAACTATCATCCATTGTGTCATATTCCACGTATTTTGCATTTCTTTTGACGTAAGGGCATGATCCCACGGAATGATCTGAAAGCCGCCGATTGTGCCGTATGAGGAAGTGCTATAGTCAATGACTCCCGGATGGCTCGCGCGAAGTCTGCTGCATGTCTGGAATTTTGTTCCTGCGAAGCGCCCTGTACCGGCGAGAGGACGCAGGACACGGCCTATAAGTGTCCAGCCGTTTTCGTCGTATTGCAGAATCCTTCCGCCCGGGCGATTTTCAATTTCAACAAATACAGGCGTTTCAGTATCTCGTACTTTTATAACCAGTGTTTCTCCCTTTTTGATAAATTCATCTTTTGAGAGCTTTCTTTCAGCGCCGTATGTATTTCTCAGCACAACTTCAGACCCTGTTTTTGGCGACCAAGCGCCGAAACAGCCGGTTCCTGCTTTGGTGGAGAGAACAAAAGATGTGCCTGCCTTTGCGGCGGGGGCTATTGTTTCCTGCGGTATTATGCTGATTGTTCTGCCTTTGCCTTTTTCAACGCCGACAAGAAGATGCAGGGCACTTACCGCGGAGGCGCAGACTGTGCTTTCTTTTCCCCAAGCGCTTGCTGTATATGCGGGATAGCGCGTGCTTTGCGGTATTTTGATGATCTTTCCAAGCTCAACCGGCATTTGTCCGTTTCTTACCGCAACGGCTTTTTCTCCGATTTCAAACGGTATCCTCAATTCAAAGGTTTCCGCATGAAGCGCCGGTGCAAATGATATGTTCACTATTGCTGCAAGCAGCAGCATGTATGTCTTTTTCAAGCCGCAATCACTTCCGTGCGCTATTTAATTGTGTAAAATTTTTATGATCGCCGCGCGAAATTTCAAGCTCCAGCCCGAGGGAAGCAATGTTGCGGCGGAGTTCTTCAAAAGATGTGTCTGCTTTGTTGTCGTAAATAGCGTATTTTTCGCGCGAAAAGACAGGGGATACGTTGACCATAACTACGTTTGCCCCTGACGCGAAAGCCGATGTCCTGCAGTCTTCGGATATTGAACCGAGGGCTGTTGTCGCCGGAATAAGAGCGTCCGGAAGCATCAAACGCACGGCGCTGATGACGCGCAGCGTAAGGTCTGCACTGCCGTCCGGGAAGGTGCTGAACGGTGTGTCGCAGTGCGAAATAAACGGACCGAGCCCGACCATCTGCGGTTCAAACTGCTTCATGAAATCCAGTTCGGTGATAATATCCTGTACTGTCTGGTAAGGCGAATCAACCATAAAGCCCGTGCCGACCTGATAACCGATTTCCTTAAGATCCCAAAGGCATTGCAGTCTCTTTTCACATGACATTGCAGCGGGGTGCAGTCTCATGTAGTATTCAGGATAGGAAGACTCCTGACGCAGCAGATACCTGTCGGCGCCTGCTTCAAAAAAGCGCAGATAGCTTTGTTTGGATTTTTCGCCGAGTGAAAGCGTTACAGCGCAGTCCGGATATTTTTTCTTGATGGAAGAAACTATGCCGCAGATAATATCATCGGTGTAAAAACCGTCTTCACCGCTTTGCAGGACGAAAGTTCTTGCACCGATTGCGTAACCACTTTCGCAACTGTCAAGAATTTCGGTTTCCGTAAGACGGAAGCGTTCAAGTTTTTTGTTTCCTGCGCGGAGTCCGCAGTAAAAACAATCGTTTTTGCAAAAATTTGAAAATTCGATAAGCCCGCGAAGATATACCTTTTTGCCGAAGCGGTCTTCGGTAACGGCTCTTGCGTTTGCATAAAGAAAACTGTGCAGCTCCGGATTCTCGCAGGACAGCAGTGCCTTGAAATCCCTGCCGTGTTCAAGTGTCCCGTTTTCTCTCAGCTGCAGCACAAGTGAAAAAATATCTTTAAGTGTGTATTCAAAGTCATCGCGCTTGTTCATTGTGTACCTCAAAACATCAGACTGGTGCGAGAGAGGGGACTTGAACCCCTACGCCGGAGGCACAAGATCCTAAGTCTTGCGTGTATACCAGTTTCACCACTCTCGCACGTATCCTGCCTAAAAATTTTACCCTTGTTTGGATAAACATGCAAGAATGATAATTTTTGTGTTATCCTATTGCCACAGGGTGGTGACGGATATGATCAAAGGTGTAGGCGTGGATTTATGCAGCATAGAAAGAATGAAAAACGCGCTGGAGAAAAAGGGCTTTGCAGAAAGAGTTTTTTCAGCCGAGGAAATCGCCTATGCCGAAAGTACTTCATGTCCCGAGGAACATTTTGCTGCAGCCTTTGCCGCCCGCGAAGCGCTTGCCAAGGCTTTGAAAATAGGGCTTGCAGGGCTTGAACGCGGCTCTGTTTACGTAAGACGGACGGAGAACGGTCCTGTGTTTGTGTTTGGCAAACAGTTGCTTGCTGCAAACGAAAGAAGTTTCCTTTCTGTTTCGCATGAAGATGGCTTAGCTGCGGCATTTGTTGTTATCGAAGGTGATTAATTATGAAGACAGAAGAATACGGAAAAGAAAAACTGCGCAGTATGCTTCCTGAAATTCCCGCAGACATACACAAAGGGAACAGAGGCGGTGTGTTTGTCTGTGGCGGAAGTTTGTGCTACAGGGGTGCGCCACTGCTTGCGGCGCTCGGCGCCCTTCGGGCCGGTGCCGGTTACGTTGTGCTTGCCGTGCCGGATTTTATGGCTGAAAATGCCTCTGTTTTTCTGCCGGAAGCCATAATAGCGCCTGTTAAAACACTCAACGGAAGTTTAAGCGCGGACTCCCTTGTCCGCACGGTAAAGTTATGGGAAAAACGCTGCGCCGCAGCAGTTTTTGGCCCGGGAACAGGCAGGGACGAACGTCTGCGCAAAACTCTTGAAAAATTCATGTCGATATGGAACAAACCGCTGCTGCTTGATGCAGACGCTCTATGGTTTCTTCCTGAAACGCGCAGCTTCGTGCGGGATAATCTTGCAGTATCGCCGCACGAAGGGGAAGCGGCACACCTGCTTTCCGAAATGCCGGAAGATGTACAGGCTGACAGACAAACTGCAGCGGAAAAGCTGTCGCAGAAATACGGTGCGGCTCTTCTTAAAGGCAAAGGCACTCTCGTTGCCTGCGGTTCGGAAATGCGCGTAATAAACGCCGGATCGCCCGCTCTTGCAATTCCCGGCTCGGGAGACGTGCTCAGCGGCGTTATCGGCGCTTTCTGCGCGTCGGGAATGTCAATATTTGATGCCCTGACTGCCGGCGCTCTCGTCCATGCTCTTGCCGGCGAGCGGCTTGAAGCGAAATACGGGCTGCGCGGCGCCCTTGCACGCGAAATAGCGAAGGAGATACCTCTTGTCCTCAAAGAAAATGCTTAAACTTAACAGCGCTTCCGAACAGGCTACTTTTGAACTCGGCAGACGAATTGGGCGGCTTGTCTGCGGAGGGCTTACGATAGCGATGTACGGCGGGCTCGGAGCAGGCAAAACAAAGCTGGCGCAGGGAATAGGCAGCGCTCTCGGCGCCGGAAAAATCAAAAGTCCTACGTTTATACTTGTCAGCGAACACGATACAAATCCGCCGCTTGTTCACGCTGACCTTTACAGGCTTGAAAACGGCAGGGAAGTCGACGGGCTTGACCTTGAAACGTACATAGATGACGGCTGCCTGCTTGTGGTGGAATGGGCTGAACGCTGGGAAAACATGCCCGAAAGGGAACTGCTGAAAATAGCCTTTGAAGAAACTGCTGAAAACTGCCGCATACTTATGATAGAGGCATTCGGAGAAAAAGCTGAAAAAATTATTGCCGGACTTACAAACGGCGGAGAACAGGAATAAACATGCTTATACTTGGAATAGACACAGCGACAAAATGGACCTGCGCCGCAGTAAGCGGGAACGGCAAAGTGCTTGCTCACCTTGAGCGTATGCTGGGCAAACGGCAGTCCGAACTGCTTCCGGAGCTTGTTGACGAAGCTCTGAAAATTTCCGGCAAAAAAATCAGCGGCGTGGATCTGATCTGCACGGCAGCAGGTCCGGGCTATTATACAGGAATAAGGGCAGGAATAGCTTACGCTGCCGCCCTGTCAAAGGCTTTGAACAAAAAAATCGTACAGGTATCAACACTTAAAACCTTTGTGTACGACCTTACAGAAACGGACGGAATCTGCGTGCCGCTGCTGAAAGCGCGCGGCGACGCTGTCTACGCGGCAATCTACAAAACGGAAAGCGGAAAAAAAGACACGCTGCTTGAGCCGTGCTGCATTGACGTTTCAGAACTTGCCGTACGGCTTGAAAAAATGCCAGAGGCTGTTCTTGTCGGCGCTGACGTTTCTCTTTACGCTCCGCTTGACGCGCTCGGCTGCAAAAAAATAAACCGCGAGTACGCGCCTGACGGGCAGATTGCTCTCATCGGCGAACGCTGCGCAGATAAGGCTGCAGAGCCTGAAACCGTGCGGGGAAACTATCTCAGGGAACCGGACATAGGTCCCTCAAAACAGGCAAATTAAAATGCTTCAGGGCGATATCCTAAATGCGGAAATAACCGCTCTCAACAACGAAGGAGAAGGAATAGCAAGAATCGGGGAAAACGATTTTGTATTGTTTGTTCCTGACGCTCTGCCGGGGGAAAAAGTCTCTGTACGGATTGTTACTCTTAAAAAAAGCTACGGAACGGCAAAAGTTCTCAAACGATTCTGCAATTCGCCCGACAGAATTACGCCGCGCTGCCGCGACTTTGGAAAATGCGGCGGCTGCCAGCTTCAGCACATGAATTACGCTGCGCAGCTGCAGCTCAAAAAACAGACGGTTTGCGACGCGCTGTCACGCATAGGCGGCATTGAAAAT
>JAUNNW010000157.1 GCA_030531285.1 Synergistaceae bacterium
ACAAACGCGTAACGAAGCTCGAAAAAGGCATCGGCAGCTGGCAGATCAGCGGACGCTTCAAATTTGACGCGAAATTCACAAACGGCGATCAGGATGCTGATTCACAGTTCCTCAATCAGAAAGAGAACCACACAACCAAAAATGAATTCGCAAAAGAATATGCGCGTCTGTATTTCCGCCGCCAGATAACGGAAGATACCTACTTTGATTCGGAATTCCGCGTCGGCGCATGGGCGGCAAGCGGAACACAGCGCGGTCAGGGCGACACCAAACAGATGTCATGGAACAAGTTCTACATTGGCACAAAACTCCCGTTCTGGGGACTCAATGCAAGAATCGGACGTTTCTCATGGGACTGGGAAAGTGAATACGGTCTTGTCAACGCATTTGACTCACTCTTCGGCGACTATCGCGGCGATGCTTTTGAATTCAAGAAAAAATGGGACAAAGTTTCATTGACAGGTATTATTTACCGTAACTACAACAACGAAGGCGAACAGGCTCTCTACGTTGGCGGTCAGTCATCACAGTCAATGAACTACGCTCTCAAACTCGATTATGTTGCCGATAAATGGTTCCTCGCAGGATTTGGCAACTGGATGCAGTTTGATGGTGGTAAAGAAACAAGCAAGGAAGTTGTTGCAAATGCCAGCGGACATGTCCATACCTACGGTATCTACGCGGGTTACAAATTTACACAGGATATCGCACTCAAAGGCGCTTACTATTGGCAGAAGCTTTCTTCTGACCTTACGGGGAAACTTTTTGGCGAAGATTCAAGCAGTGAAAATGCCTGGAAGGTTGTCCTTGACATTAAACAGCCGGCACTTAAATTCACGTCACTGTGGGTCGAATATGCTCAGATGACAGGCTGCTTCCTTGGCAACAATGCTATGGGTGGTGTTACGGCATACAGCTTCGGCTTCAAAGCAGACTCAGACAAAGGTCTTTTCTGGGGCGCAACACCGGAAAAAGACGGCAAGTTCAAAGTTTGGAACATCCGCGCAGCCCAGAAATGGACGAAGAAGTTCTCAACAGAACTTATATTCATGCAGCTTGACAATGGTCTCGACGGCGCTGACAAGACGAAAGCATTTGGCATCAACGCTTCCTACAAGCTTAACCCCGCAGTCACCTGCACACTCGGCTACGACTGGTATGACTACGGCGGCGACAAAGATGCAAAAACAGGCGGCAACCAGTGGGGCCACTATGGCAAAGACGGTGTCCTCTTCTTCCGCACCGACGTCAAGTTCTAATTGTTAATCTAATTAACAATATCGGGGGCACGTGTGTGCCCCCTTTTTAATCAGAAATGACGAAGGCTCGTGAACTTTTCACGCCTTTGCTTCATCCCCTGAACAGGAACCCTTTAATAGGGTTCCTGTTTTTTGCGCGCTTGACGATTTGTTATTCAATGCTATAATTACAAACGTAAGCAACACTATGTTACGAGACAACATAGCGGACACAGGAAAATCCCCCGACGGCACTCGGGGGATTTTTATTGGGCTGATTGTCGCTCATCTATGTCTGTCCAGCCACTTGCAAACGTAGTAAGCCATTACACTTGCCACAACAGACACAATAAATGTTACGAGACATCTAACCATAGCAAACCCCTCCTTTCTGTTGCCAGAATAGGAGTGCGACAACAGTATAATTATACTGTCAAATTCCGGTTTATAATTACCGTTTGGAGAGCATTTTTAGTTTTTCAGCGCCGTAATCGGTATAACGCAAACGCCGTCTTCACGTGTATGGGCAAAGTTGGAGGTTCCTGTGATAACGCCGAGGACTGCGGGAAGTCTGCCGCCTTCTTCTGAAATTTTGTTTTTTAGTTTAAGCAGTTGTTTTGCGGCTGCGTCGGTTTGGTGCGCGCCAAGTTTGATTTCAAAGGCGCACCAGCTGCCGTCTTCAAGCTCTATCACCGCATCTATTTCGTTGTCTGTATAGTCTCTGTAATGATACAAATTCGCCCCCATGCTCTCTGCATATATGCGCAGGTCTCTTTCGCAAAGCGCTTCAAACAGAAATCCGAAAGTTTTCAGGTCATTTATGAGTCCTGAAACTGTTCTTTTCAGCAGACACGCGGCAAGCGAGGGGTCGCAGAAATGTCTCTTTTCTGCCTGTTTTATGCGTACGGACGACCGAATGTTAGTTGAAAACGGCTGTTGGTTGTCGGTAATAAAAAGTCGTTTGAATACGTCAAGAT
>JAUNNW010000040.1 GCA_030531285.1 Synergistaceae bacterium
TTAACGATTCCAGGCTTGATACCGAATTCGGCGTGCTGCAGTTTGACAACAGTTCTGTCCGTATAGGAAACAGTCAGACGTATGATCTGGACGTTAACGCCAAAATAGAAAATATTGTCGCCTTCTCTCTGAAAGGCGGCGTCAAAAAACGCGGCGGAAACTGGACGGCAGATTCTCTCAAACTGAAATTGGACGACGGTTCCGCCTTTGTTGACGGTGCGGTTTATCCTGTTCCCGATGCAAAAATTTCAGCGGAAAAACTTAACCTGAGCAAAATTGCCGCCGTATTCCCCGAAGTGCGCCGTTTCGGCATCCGCGGAATCCTGACTTCCAACCTTACGTTCAAGGGCACCGGCAGGCAGCTCGAAACAGCAGGCAGCATGTCGCTGACAAACGCTCTGATACACGGTATTCCTCTTAAAGCACTTACTGCGCGCTGGACGTACGGGAATGAAATGCTTGACACAGTCTTCAACGAGGAAAAGCTTGCGGCTTCAGCTCTGACCGGAATGCTTAAATTTGACGGCAGAAAAGGAAAACAGTTTCTTGAGGCAGATCTTTCCACACAGAAGCTGCACCTCGCTACGCTGACAAAACAATTTAAAGATCAGCTTGGCGACATAAAAACGCTGCCGCAGGGAACGATTTCAGGAGCAAAAATAAAACTCAAAGGACCTCTTGAGGCTCTCACTGGCAGCATCAAACTGCTGCCGTCCGACATAAACTACGGCGGGTTTGCTTTTAAAAACCTGAAAGGCTCCGCCGTATTTGACGGAAAAGCACGCGGCAAGGTAGATTTCTCAACTCTCCACAACAGCAAACCGATGACTCTGACAGGCGTCCTCGCTTTTGCGGACAACGTCCAGAACGATCTCAAATTCTCTACTGCCGGTTTCCGTCTGGAAGAACTGTACAACGCCGTTCCTGCGCTGAAAAAAGCAAACGTTAAAGGCGCTGTGTCTGCAGATGCCTCTTTAACAGGAACCATTAGTAAACTGAAACTCAACGCAAAGCTCTCCTCGGAACAGCTCACCGCTGACAAACTGGGCACAATCTCCTCTGCAAAGCTGAACGGAAATTATTTTCCCGGAAGCGGAAACTTTGAACTAAGCAGTCTTTCTGCTGTCTGGAACGGGGCAAAACTGAACGCTTCAGGCGTACTGGACAACACAAAACAGAAGCCTGTGCTGAATTTCTCCGGTCACATCAGCGATTTTCAGACAGAACGCTTCTATCCGCTGCTCAGTTTCATGAATAACATCAACCTGAAAACAAGCTTAAACGCAGACTTCAAAGCAGCCGGCACTCCTTCCGACATTCAGGCTGACGCACGGCTGACATCCGGCGCCGGCACTCTCATGAAAGGGCTTGAGCTGCATTCCGCCTCGGCAGAACTGCACTATAAAGACAATAAAATTGTCGTTGACCCTCTTACACTGGTCACTTCGTGCGGTGTTCTGAAATCGCGTGCAGAGTCAGTTGTCAAAGGCGGCACTGACTGGAGCTGGGAGGCTGACGTTGACCGTTTGCGAATGCGCGTTATAAACGGGGTTTTTGGCATGCATGAAGACATTAAAGGGATTATGTCCGGCAAAATACGGCTTTACAGCATAGGGCAGGGAATGCACTGGACAGGAGATTTTAAAAATTCAGCGTTCCTTTGGAGAACGTTCCGCTTCGATTCATTTACAGGAACCGCAAACGGCACAAAAGACATCGTCAATCTGGACGACATAAAATTTGAAATTTGCGGCGGCAAAGGCATCGCAAAAGGTCAGGTTACCATAGGCAAAACGCTCTCCACATCTATGCTCGACGTAAATCTGAAGGCTGACGGAATAAACATTTACGAAGTTACCCGCAGACATCTGCCGAAGGTACACAACATTCAGGGGCTTGCGTCCGGCAGATGCAAGGCGACAGGAAGCATTGCAGAGCCTGTCTTCAAAGGCATTGTCAAACTTTCGCCGCTGCGCGTCAGTACAGCTTACATTCCGGAGCTGACGGCAGTTGGCGAAGGCAGTCTGTCACATATTTTCTGTAAAAAAATCCGTGTTTCGCTGCCGGAGGGAAGTGCAAAAGGCAGCGCTTCGCTGCAGAAAAAAGAAAATACCTGGCACTGCAAAGCAAAACTTGACGGCAGCGGAATAGACGTAAAGAAACTGCTCCGCTTTACCTCCGACAGCGTAAAATCAACGCTTGACGGCAAAATTGACGCAAACGTAGAATTTGACTGTCCGCTGAACGAATTTATGGCAAAAGGCACACTGACAACAGATATGTTCCGCATCAAGGGACTGCAGTTAGAAAAAATTAAGGCATCTTTCTACTTTGCAGACAATTATTTTGTAGTTGAAGATCTGGCATGCGCGACAAACAGCGGCACTGTTTCAGGAGGTTTGGCTTACGATACGGCAACAAACCGCTGGGGTGCAACCTGCGACGTCAGCAACTTGGATATTGAAAAAGCTTACAAGGATGTTTTCAAAAATTCCAAGGGCAAAATCACGGGCAAAGGCGCAATGAAAGTACGTATCGGCGGTTATGCGTTCAATTTGGGAAGCCTTATGGCAGCCGGGACCATTCAGGCATCAGACGGGGAAATCACCGGCTTCAAGTTTGTCGACGCCGCAAAGAAATTTACAAAGAACAAACCTCTGCGCTACAAGAAGATGCAGACAACTTTCCGCTATGACAACGAAACCCTGATCTTCCTTCCGGGCACTCAGGCTATAGCGCCTGACGGAGATCCTGTCTACAGAGTGGCAATGGCGGACGGGTATATCACACGCAAAGGAGATATGTCCGTTACCTGTCTGGGGAAATTCAACATCCGCGCACTGAACTCCCTGCTCGGAGGAATCAGCGGCCTTGTGGACATGAGCCGCACAATAACCACTCAGGGCATAAACAACATTGACACGAAAGAACTGCTGCAGAGCGTTCTCGGCGGCGTCTTGGGCGGCGCTACACGTTCGTCATTCCGCTTCGTTTCTCTCGGCTTAGGCGGAAACATCAGCTCTCCGAAGCTGACAAAACTTGTTGTTGAATCAGATGCCAGAAGAAAACACAGAGGCTCGACAATACCAACGTCAACCAGCGATCCCGACGAAAGAAAAATACGGCAGGACGGAGATTTTACCTTTAAGCTTCATTTTGAAATACCGGTAGGCTACGGCAAAAGCTCTGAATCGGCAGACCTTCCCGGGCAGTTCATGCAGGACACGCTGAAAAGCATTATTTCAAACATAACCTTCTAAGCAGGTGAAATTATGGATACAGGAATTACTCTGATACTGGGCGGCGCAAGAAGCGGAAAATCAACTTTTGCGGAACAGCTCGCCAGAAATTCGGACACTGCGGTTACCTATCTTGCAACTTCCGACATCTGCGACAAAGAGATGGAAGAACGCGTGCGCATGCACAGAGAACGCAGACCGAAAGAATGGAACACGTGGGAAGGCGCGCCTGAAGAGCTTCCCGAAGCGGTTGCAAAAATGGAAGGCACACTCATTTTGGACTGTCTGACAATGTGGCTGACGCGGCTTACGTTTGCCACGGACGCAGCCGAAAACGGAACGGAAGAGGATTGGCATGTGCGCGAACAGGAAATAAGGCAGCTGACAGAAACACTTTGCGGCTCCGCAGGAAAAAATACGCACCTTATTATCGTCAGCAACGAAGTCGGCTTTGGAATAGTGCCTGAAAACAGACTTGCCAGACGTTTCCGCGACATGCAGGGACGCATCAACCAGCTTGTTGCAAACCGCGCGGCAAACGTAGCGCTCGTCGTTGCCGGCTGCCCGCTGTGGGTAAAGGCGGAAAAATAATACAGCCCCGGGCTTACTTTTTGAAAGGACAAACGGGCATGAAAGAAACAAAAGACAAAAAACGCTGCAGTTTTAAAGACAGATTTGCGCTTATTTGGGCGTTGGAAACACGCTTTTCGCTGCCGGAAAGCCGGTGGCCGAAGGAGACCGTCCCCGGCAACAAATACGTTGCCCTGATTCCGCTTGCCGGAGGAATTCTCGGAGTTATGACGGCATTTCTTGTCTGTGTTTTGTCCCACTATATCAGCCCGTATGCAGCGGCATGGATAGGCGCAATGTTTTACGCGCTTGCAGGCTGGGGAATTCATCTGGACGGCTGGGCAGACGTGTGGGACGGGATAGGCTCCGGCAAAAGCGGCGAAGAGCTGCGTGCCGTGATCAAAGATACGAAAACAGGCGCTTTTGCCGTCATCGGTATTGTTCTCGCACTCGGCGCTTGGACATCGCTTGCGGCTTGCATACCAATTGAAAAACGCTTCTCCGCCATTGTTTTGGCGGCAGTCTGCGGACGATTTGCTGAAGCTTCAGCCTGTTATTTCGGGAAATATCCGTGGGAAAACGGACTTGTTGACTGTGTTGCGGCTTTTGACGGCGGAGATTTTGCCGTGTCGCTGCTCTGCGTAGTTCCTTTCGCATTTTTTGCGCTTGATTACTGTGCAATGTCTGCAATGCTCTGTTTTGTCATCGGGGCAATGGGCGCCTCATACATGAATAAAAAAATGGGAGGCACCAACGGAGACGTGCTCGGCGCCGTTGAAATTCTCGGCGAACTTGCAACGCTTCTGCTGTTTGCCGCATGAAGCCGAAACTTATTGCCTCAGACGTTGACGGCACCCTCCTGAACAGCGCAGGAGAGCTTACGGAACGCACCGCCGCCGCGCTGCGCGAAGCCGAAAAACAGGGCATAAAAACTATGCTTGCAACCGGACGCATGTGCTGTTCAGGGCTTGTTTTCGCAAGAAGATTAGGCATGACGGCGCCCTGTGTCTTTTACAACGGCTCCATAATTATGAATCCTGTTACGGAAGAAATATACTTCAAACAGGAACTTGACGTAAGTCTTGTGTCACGCGTTCTGGCATATTACAGAAAAAAGGGCTGGTATATTCAGAAATACGTGAACGACACACTCTGCGTTGTTGACAGCAGCGATGAACGGACACAGTATTACGCTGCAATAACCAACGTAAATGCTGTTTCGCTCGGGGAAAAATTCTGGACGGAACCTTCTGCGTCAACCAAACTGCTGGTATGCGCCAAAGAAACGGAAGACTGCGCATCCATGTTTGAAGAAACAAAACGTATTTTCGGCAGCGAGCTTTACATTGCAGGTTCATGGAAACGCATCTTTGAACTGGTGCATCCGAATGTCAACAAAGCGCGCGCCGTAGCTCAGGCTGCTGAAATACTCGGCATCCCGCGTGAAGAAACGGTCTGTTTCGGCGATTCTGGAAATGACAACGAAATGCTCCGCTGGGCAGGGCTGGGAGTTGCGATGGGCAATGCCAAAGAAGAAACAAAACGCGCCGCAGACGCTGTTGCGGACACAAACGACAGAGACGGACTCGCAAAATTTGTCGAGAGCCTGTTAGCATAAAATAAATTACGAGGTGAACTTATGAACAGCTATTTTAATTCTCCGAAACCGGCATACAGCTTTGAAATTTTTCCGCCCAAAGGAACCGGCAGCCTTGCTTCCGTATTCGCTACCATTGACGAACTCGCAAGCCTCTCTCCTGACCTTATAAGCGTTACCTACGGCGCAGGGGGCACAAGCCGCGAAAATACCGTTGAAATCGCGTCAAAAATACAAAACAGCTACAATATCCCCGCCGTAGCGCATTTAACCTGCGTAGGGGCAACAAAAGTCTCTTTGGATACAATTCTGGACAAACTGCAGGCAAACGGGGTCAGCAACATACTCGCTCTTCGCGGCGACCTTGTCGAAGGAGAACCTCTCGGGGAATTCAAACATGCGTCAGACCTGATAGAATACATGAAAAGACATTACAGTTTTACTGTTTTCGCTGCCTGCTATCCGGAAAAACACCCGGAAGCGCCAAGCCTCGAAGCAGACATAGACAATTTGAAAAAAAAGGTGGATGCAGGCGCAGACGTTCTGATTACCCAGCTTTTCTTCAGCAACGACGACTTCTTCCGTTTCCGTGACAAGGTGCGCGCCGCAGGAATAAACACGCCGATAGAAACGGGGATAATGCCGATAACCTCTGCTTCCCAGGTAACGCGCATGGTAAACCTGTGCGGAGCAACCCTGCCTGAAACAATAAGAAGAAAACTCGCCGCATACGGGCACAACAGCATGGCAATGAAAGAAGCCGGCATAGCTTACGCCGTTGAACAGATATCAGACCTGCTCGCCTCGGAAACCGATGGAATTCACTTGTACACAATGAATCAGCCGTCCATTGCAAAACGCATTTCCGAAAGCCTTCGCGGCATACTCTACTCAAGGAGAGTAAAGTGTGATTAAAATTCCGCCTTCCGTTTTGAAAGAGGCACTGCGTCTGCTCGGTGCAAATGCAGAAGCTGACAACAGGCTGCTTGACGACCTTGAACGTGCATACGAGCAGCTGCTGAAAGTATCGAAACCAAGAACGGTGTACAAAAAAGCTGCAGTCAGACAGACAGAAAACGGGGTTCTTCTTGACAGCAGAGAATTTGTAAGCAAAGATTTGAAAAAACTTCTTTCAAACTCTTCTCACGCATTTATAATTGCGGCAACCTTAGGCGCAGAAACAGACGGGCTTTTAAGAAGAAAAATGATTGAAAACATGGCTGACGCCGCACTGCTTGATGCATGTGCAAACGCAGAGACAGAGCGGGTTTGCGACACTTTGGAACAGCAGCTTTCTGCTGAAATCGGCGAAGGAGAATACCTGACAAGGCGTTTCTCCCCGGGATACGGCGATGTGGATTTAAAGTATTCGTCAGCATTAGTCAATATCCTCAACACACAAAATGTGATAGGATTGGCATGCACGGCATCGAAAATGCTGGTGCCGTCTAAATCGGTAACGGCTTTTATAGGAATTTCAGCCATCAAAGAAGACAGACACAGACGCTGTGACGAATGTGCCGCAAACACGGATTGTGTCTGGAAAAAACGGGGTGAGCGCTGTGGCGTTTAATTTTAATACAGACAAAATCATACTCTTTGACGGAGCAATGGGCACCATGCTCCAAAAACTTGGGCTGAAGGCAGGCGAACTGCCTGAGATACTTAATCTGACCGCAGGCGAAAAAATCACCGCAATCCACAGAACCTACCTCGACGCAGGTGCAGACGCCGTTTACACCAATACCTTCGGCATCAACCGCTTTAAAGCACAAACCGCCGGCATGTCTGTTGAAACAATCGTAAAAGCCGCCGTACAAAATGCAAGAAATGCCTGCAAAGGCTTTCAGGACAAAGCCGTTGCCCTTGACATAGGCCCCTGCGGCAAAATACTCAAACCGGCGGGAGACCTTGAATTTGAAGATGCCGCAGATGTCTTCGCAGAGGTTGTGCGCGCCGGCAGAGATGCTGACTTTATCATACTTGAAACCTTTACTGATCTGTACGAATTGAAAGCGGCGGTGCTTGCGGCAAAAGAAAATTCAGACCTGCCGATAGCGGCAACCATGAGCTTTGAAGCTGACGGCACCTCCTTCTTCGGGGCAACGATAGAAACAATGACGGCAACGCTTGAAGGGCTTGGAGTTTCTGCGCTTGGCTTAAACTGTTCTCTTGGACCAAAACAGCTGGAGCCGCTTGCAGACAGATTTCTTGCCTGCAGCTCACTGCCTGTAATCATAAAACCAAACGCAGGGCTTCCTGTCATAAAAGACGGACAGACCTGCTACGATGTAACAAAAGAAGAATTTGCAAAAACCGTGGCAGGCTTTGCAAAAAAAGGCGCCGCAATAGTCGGAGGCTGCTGCGGAACAACGCCGGAATACATTGCACTGCTTAAAAAAGAGCTGAACGGAGTCTCGCGCAAAAACTGCGAAACAGAAGAAAAAACCGTTCTCTGCAGCGCCTCGAGACTTGTAACGGCAGGTGAAAGACTGAACATTATAGGCGAAAGAATAAATCCTACAGGCAAGAAACGTCTGCAACAGGCACTTCGCGAAAAAGATTATTCCTATTTGCTGCGCGAAGCGGTAAAACAGCAGGAACAGGGCGCCGACGTGCTTGACGTAAACGTTGGACTGCCTGAACTGGACGAAATCGAAATGCTTGTAAAAGCGGTAAAAGAAATACAATCCGTAACAGATTTGCCGCTTCAGCTTGACTCGTCAAACAGCGAAGCTCTTGAACGCGCGGCACGCATTTACAACGGCAAACCGCTGATAAACTCCGTCAACGGCAAACGCGAATCTCTGGAAAGCATCCTTCCTATTGTTAAAAAATACGGCTGCGCCGTACTTGGACTCACACTTGACGAAAAAGGCATACCGCAGACTGCGGAAGGACGTGCTGAAATCGCCGGCAGAATCATAAAAGCAGCGGAAAAATACGGTATACCCCGCAAAAACGTGTTGATGGACTGTCTTGTAATGACAGTCTCGGCACAGCAGAAACAGGCGCTTGAAACACTGAAAGCGGTAAAGCTGGTCAAAGAAAAATACGGCGTAAAAACAGTCCTCGGAATAAGCAACATATCCTTCGGGCTGCCTGCAAGAAGCCTTGTCAACGAAACAATGCTCTCCCTTGCGGTCAAAAACGGACTCGACATGGCAATCTACAATCCGTCGGAAGTCAGGCTTGAAGAAAATGAAAAAGCCGTGCGCGTGATCCTTGGAGAAGACAAAGATTGTGAACAATTTATTTCAGAATATACAGGCTGGACAAACGAAAAAACAGAAATAAAAACTCAAAGCGGCGGAATGGAATACTTTGTGCTGCACGGCTTAAAAGAAGAAGCAAAAACCGATGCCGATCTGCTGCTTGAAAAGTTTTCGCCGCTTGACGTTATTGAAAAACATATTGTTCCGGCACTCGACAAAGTGGGAAAACTTTACGAAGAGGGGAAACTGTTTCTTCCGCAGCTTATCAAAGCGGCAGAAGCGGCAAAAAGCGCCTGCGACACGGTCAAAAACAGACTGGCGGCAGGAGGCGGCGAAGCCTCTGACAAAAAAATTGTGCTTGCGACCGTACACGGCGACATACACGACATAGGCAAAAACATTGCAAAAGTCATTCTTGAAAACTACAACTATAAAATAACAGACCTTGGACGCGACGTTCCTGCGGAAGAAATATGTGCTGCGGTCAAAGAACAGGGGGCAAAACTTGCCGGCTTAAGCGCACTCATGACAACCACCGTGGGCAGCATGAAACAAAGCATTGACCTGCTGCGCCGCGAATGCCCTGACGTAAAAATAATGGCCGGAGGCGCCGTACTCTCCGAAACTCTGGCAAAACAGCTGGGCGCAGACTTCTACGTTGCGGACGCTCTTGCAGACGTGCGCGCGGCGGAACGGGTGTTTGGCAGTGCAGATTAAATGCACAATAACTGAAAACTTATATGCTGCAAGCTGCAGACTGTAAGCGGAAAATAAAGAAAACAAAGTGCTAAAATTTATCAGACATAAGACATATAATAACAACAAACAGCAGTGAAAGGGTTGAGCGTAATGGCAGACGAAATCAAAAAAATGCCCGATGAAGTATCCGCAGACAAAATGGGCCTGACACAGGCAGAAGAAGACTGGAGAAACCTTCCTGACCCCCGTCCGCCTGTCTCCCGCTGGGTATTCTTCTTCGCAGGCATGGTGATAATCATAGCCTGTGCGCTCAGCGGAATCTGGTATTACCAGACAAGCATAGTGCCTGAAAAAATCTTCGCCCGTGCGGAAAATTACCTGCTGGACGGCGACTACACAGGTGCCTACAGACTCTTTGAAGAAGTCTACGAGACGCGTCCGAAAAGAAAAGACGTTATTTTCAACCTCGGGCTCTGCCTTGAAAAAATGGGACGCTTTGAGGCAGCGGCAAACCGCTACGCCGAACATCTCAAAAAACTGCCGGATGACGGCAAAGCGCTTATACAGCTTGGAAACCTTAACTTTCAGCAGCTCGGCAAAAAAGATGAAGGCTATGCCCTGCTGAAACGGGGCGCAGCCGAACTTGGCACCGCCGAAGCATGGGAAAATGTTGTGCAGGCAGCAAAGAGCTTCAAGCCGGAAGAGCTGGCGGAAGCTCTTGAAAAACAACTGAAACTTGCCAAAAAAACCGATGAAATCCTTGCCGTATCCAAACGCCTCGCCGGCATTGGCGCATACAAGGAAGCTCTCGGCGGCTACGAAAAAGCGCTGGACAAAACCGAAAACAGCGAAGAAGCACAAAACGGCGTAAAAACAATGCGCGAAAAACTTGGACTGCCTGACAGCAAAGAGCACACGGTAATTCCGGGCAAAGCGCTCGGCCTTGTTAAAATCGGCGAAAACAAACAGAAAGTGAAAGAAACAATGGGCGGCAAATCACCGGACAAAAAGCTTTTTGTTCTGCTGCCGGAAGAAACGGAAGCGCTCGGCAAAGAACTGGAAGTGTGGGATTACAATACTGAACAGCCTGACCGCTTCCGTATAATCTTCATCAAAGGCAAAGCCTCAGAGCTTGAAACTTCCTCCGCCGTCTACAAAACAGAAGACGGACTCAGTATTGACAACTGTTGCACGGACGAACAATGCAAAAATCAACAGAATGAAACGGGTAAGAGCGTATTGACTTTCTCTGACCAAATAAAAGGAGTTTCCTTCTATGTGCTGGTCAACCGCAAAGGCATACCCTCAAAAACGGTACGGAAATTGAGAGTCTACAAAGGCGAAAAATCAGTGTTGGACGACATTCCGGAGCTTTCTCTGACAGACAGGCGTAAAAAATAGCAAATGGTCAACGTCCGCAGAGTAGAAGCAAAAAGCCTGCTCTCACCGACGCAAATCGGCGGCGACTACGCCGTAAACCCTTACAGGGGATGCCCTCACAAATGCATCTACTGCTATGCGGCATGCATTAACCACACAAAAGAAGAGCGTGAAGAAGAGTGGGGCGACTATATTGACGTCAAAGAACAGAAAAGCGCGATAAATCTGGCAAAAATATTCAGGAAACGCATACTTTTCA